>DAOWJX010000068.1 GCA_030640155.1 Candidatus Aegiribacteria sp.
CTGTTGATATCACACTCACCGGTATGGATATCAGAAATGTTGAATGCGCCCCTCTGTGTTCAGGCGGACTGAGATTCCAGGGCAGCAACACGATGCATTCATTTTCCAGTATAAGCACACCGTCAGGGCGTTCGATGAGCTCGGAAATCCTTCTGTCAATGAATTTCGTGGCGATTGAAGAAGGAGTTCATACGGTTGGACCATTCAGAATAACCTCCAATAGATCAATAATATGTGAAATTCCTGTTGATTCGATTATTGCATCCGATCATACTCCTGATACAGGAACCACATCGATAAGCACTGAATCTGAAGTACTTGCATGGATAGAAATCGAGGTTGATACTACCTGTCGAATATATCCGGGACAATCTTTCCAGATCGATTACTATATCTTTAAAACACAAAGAAATGCTGAAATCGTTGACCTCTATCTTGATGCAGCTGAGTATGCTTCTTCCAGTCTTATTGAGGACTCAAATGAACTCAGATGGGTCAGATGCAAGAACGGTCTGTTCAAGACATGGCTTGCTTCAATGGAAATAACCCCTGCTTTTGCCTGCAGCCTTGAATTACCTGTCCTCAGGGGCAGGATCGGTATCCCTGGTGGATTCTACCGCGGATCCCTCGAACATCAAATATCCTCTGAAGGTTCATGGATAGCAGTATTTCCATTTCCTGAAGAAGGACAACCTTCTAATTTCACCGGAATATCCGAAGAAGTCTTCTTCAACCTTGATAAAACCATGGGTGGTTACAGTCAGTCCGGAGAGGAGTGTATTCTGCTCTCAATAACCGGTCCGGGAGCTTCACAGCTCGAGTCTATACCTTTTCTTACAATCAGAGGTCCCGCGTCAATGCTTATCGGGCCATTGCTAAGAGATCCTGACAGGGGAGAGGTAACATGCCGGATTCTTATTGAACCGAATGATACTGGCATTGTTATCATCGGTCCGGATAGTCTTGCATGGTTCGATACCGACTCAATACTTTACCGTCAGTCTTTTATTCCACCCTGTACATTATCGGTGCATGGTCCGCATCATACGGCCATTATTGAAATGGATTTCAACGAGGATAATCGAGATTCCTCTTTATTACTGATTCTTTTTTCGATATTACTTTTAATCGTAGTTGTATTCCTTTTAATGAGGAAAAGATTCAACCGAAACAGTTCAATGAAGGATATTAATGATGCTCAAGATCCGGAAGAACTGCTTACAGCGCTGGAGTATGAAATTTCTAAACTCCTGACGGGATCCTCATGCTACATGGGTTCTGAAGAGCTTAATGAAGCGCTTGATGCCAGAGATGCCGACAGTATTTTAAAAGGGAGGATTCTTCGTCAATGGAAAGATATAGAACTCATGCTGTCAGGAAGAAAGATATCCACGGAACAGCTTGATCGTCTTAAGTGTACTTGCATTGAACTCGTACAGGAGCTGGCCACTGACCTGGATTCTCACTGATGGGGGTGTTCCGGCAATTCTTCATGCCTATATTCAATATTCAGAGATTGAATAGAATTCTTAACATTCAGGAGTATGAGGAATGCTTGCTAATTACTTTGCTGTAGGCGCGTATGCTGTTCTTATTATGATAATTGGTCTGTTGGGAATGCGGAGAACCCGTTCTTACAATGATTTCCTTCTTGGCGGTGGTAAAGTGGGCCCATGGATGACCGCCTTTTCCTACGGTACTGCGTACTTTTCTGCGGTACTTTTTATAGGCTTTGCGGGCAAACTTGGCTGGGGATTCGGTATCTCCACCCTCTGGATAGCCCTTGGTAACTCATTAATAGGTGTACTTGGTGTCTGGCTTCTGCTTGGTCACAGGATAAAGTCTGTAACTCATTCGCTCGGCGTTAAAACAATGCCTGAATATCTGGAAGCAAGATTCAACAGCCCATTCCTGAAAGGTTTCACTGCTGTCGCCATTTTCGTATTCTTTATCCCTTACACAGCAGCGGTCTTCATGGGATTGAGCTACCTCTTCGAATCCACTTTTCAGCTTCCATATACATGGATACTGCTATTCATGGGGCTGTTTACGGGCATATACCTTATCATGGGCGGATACAAGTCCATGGCGATGATAGATGTCATCTTCGGAATCGTCATGACTATCGGTGTACTCGTTCTTTTTCATTTCACTCTGGAAAAGGGGGGAGGCATACCGAACATAATTTCAAGTCTCAAAGCAATTGAACCAAAACTGGTTGGCTTTGTAGGACCACCTGGCATCATTCCGCTGCTTTCTCTGGTATTCCTGACCAGTGTTGCCCCGTTCGCAATGCCTCAGCTCGTTCAGAAATTCTACGCTATCCGTGACCGGAAAGCAGTCAGGATAGGAACTATCGCTTCTACGATTTTCGCTCTCCTTGTAACAGGGATAGCCTATTTTACAGGAGCGCTGACCCGGATTTTCCTTTCTCCTGCCACCACTCCAGATGCTTTTGGAGAGGGAGGAGCGCCAATTTTTGACGCTCTCATGCCGGAACTGCTGACAACAGTAATTCCCGGAGCTCTTTCAGTTATTATTCTCCTTCTTGTTCTTTCGGCATCAATGTCCACACTTGCAGCTCTTGTTCTGATATCCAGTTCAACTGTGACAAAGGATTTCTATCACGGTTTCATTAATAAGAATGCCTCGGACAGAACTCTTACAAAACTTGGCAGACTGAGCAGCGGATTCTTCATTATTCTGTCAATGATTCTGGCCTGGCAGAAACCCGCCGTGATAGTAACCATATTGTCAATATCCTGGGGTGCGATAGCTTCTGTGTTCCTCGGACCATTTATATGGGGATTATTCTCAAAAAGACTAGGGAAAGCCGGAGCCATAACTGCATCCACTGTGGGGCTTTCCGTATGCCTGATCCTCTTTATCTTATGGGGGGGAAAGATGGTTCCCCAGGCTGCTTCCACAGGCATGCTTGTATCCCTGATCATTCCAGCTCTTTTTGTTGGTATTCGTAAGCTGAGATCAACTTGAAAATATTCGAAAGGATGAGTCATGAAACAGGATAACCTGAATACAGAAGATGATACTATCAATCGTCCTGAGGATTCTTCCCCGGGTGATGATATGCATATGGAAATTCTGAATTCAGTCATGGAAAGCATTCTGATTGTAGGCAACGACAATAGAATAATATTCTGCAATCCGGTCCTTTATGAACTCTTCGAAGTTGAGATGAGCGAGGAACTTATTGGAAGATATTTTCTGGATTTCGTCCCCAGAGATCAGTGGGATATTGTTTTTGATCAGACCAACAAAAGAGAAGAAGGTGACTCTTCCAGGTACGAGCTTGAGATAATAACAGAGAAGAAAAACAGGAAAACAATATTGCTTTCAGTCGTTCCTAGAAAAGACGAACAGGGTAGAACTACGGCTGCTATCGCTACAATAGCAGATATCACAGAGAGAAAGCTGATTGAACTTGAACTTGCTGAGAGCGAGAATCGCTTCAGGGATGTAGCCCTCTGCAGCGCTGACTGGGTATGGGAAGTAGATGCTTCTGGCAAGTATATATATTGCTCGGATAGTGTAATAAATGTTCTTGGCTACTCCACTTCAGAAATAATCGGCAGGACACCATTTGATTTCATGCAGCCTGAAGAAGCCGAACGAATAAGTAAGGAATTTCTCTCGATCGTCGAAGGAAAAAGGGATATCGTTAACCTTGAGAATAGAAACCTCGATAAAGACGGGAATATTCATATTCTTGTTACAAACGGAGTTCCAATCCTCGACAAAAATGGAGAACTGCTTGGCTATCGTGGAATAGATAGAGACGTTACTGAAAAGAGAAAAGCCGAAGAAGAATTGAATAAAGCTCTGATAGCAAATAAAACCATTCTGGACTCGGTACCTTTCGGAATGATGATTATCGGCAAAGACAAGAGAATAATCAGCGCTAACAGCACCGCAAGGGTATTATTAGGACGAGAGATAGAGGAGCTCAAGGGAAGAATCTGCCATGATTTCATCTGCCCTACACGAGTTGGAAAATGTCCCATTCTGGATCTGGGAGAAATACTTGATGAATCCGAGAGAATTCTATTAAACAGAAATGGAAACAGAATACCCATCTTGAAATCCGTTACTCCGATTGAACTGAATAACGAAGACGTCCTTCTTGAAGCTTTCGTCGATATATCAAGGCAGAAAAGAGCCGAGGAGGAAGCAAAAATGGCCAGTAATGTCAAAAGCGTATTTCTCGCGAACATGAGCCATGAAATCAGAACTCCTATGAACGGTGTAATAGGCATGACAGGGCTTCTGCTCGATACTGATCTGACACCTGAACAGATGGATTACACTCAGACGATACAGCAAAGCGCTGATTCACTCATGTCAATTATCAATGATATACTGGATTTCTCCAAAATGGAAGTCGGTAAACTTGAACTGGAAGAGATAGATTTTGATCTTCGCATAATGCTTGGAAGTATTGCCGATATAACAGCCATCCGGATACAAGATAAAAACCTTGAGTTAATGTTGAAGATAGATTCTGAAGTTCCATCGCTTCTTAAAGGTGATCCAGGCAGGTTGAGACAGGTAATAGTCAATCTTCTTGGAAACGCAGTCAAGTTCACTTCAGAAGGCGAGATAGTCCTTGAAGTTGATGTAATACGAGAAACTGAAAAACGGGTTCTCATCAAATTCTCTATTACCGATACCGGAGTCGGAATACCAAGTGATAAACTACAGAATCTGTTCGATCCTTTTACCCAGGCGGATTCTTCAACAACACGTAAATATGGAGGAACGGGACTGGGTCTGACCATTTCCAGACAGATCACAAATCTGCTTGGAGGTGAAATAGGCGTTGAGAGCACACCCGGAAAGGGTTCTACATTCTGGTTCACTGCTGATATGATATTCAGAAAACCTGCACAGGTCTTAAGTAAAGAAAAGACTGATGAATTCGCTTTACTCCATTCAATGAAGATTCTTATTGTGGATGATAATCAGACAAACAGAACTATTCTTTCCGGTATGATGAAAAACTGGGGCTGCAGGTACAATACTGCAACCTCAGGTGCTTCTGCACTGCGTATTCTGAAAGATTCCATTGAGAAAGATGATCCATTTGATATTGCCATTCTGGACATGCAGATGCCGGATATGGACGGTGAAACCCTGGGAAGGGAAATCAAGAAAGACCCTGATCTTAGAGATACACTGCTGTTGATCATGTATACATCTATGGCAACACGTGGAGATGCCGCCAGGATGTCGAAAGTTGGCTTTTCAGCCTATTTGACTAAACCTGTAAAAACGTTCCAGCTTCGGGATTGCCTGATCAGCATGCACAGGAAGAACAAGAAGGAGGGTATACCAACTGAAGCCAGGGGAATTATCACGAAACACTCGTTAGCCGAAACAAGAAAGGAAAAATTCAGAATTCTGCTTGCGGAGGATAATCCGATAAATCAGAAAGTAGCTCTAAAAATACTCGAGAAACTCGGATATTCCGCAGTTCCCGTTGAGAACGGCAGGGAAGCCGTGCAAGAGCTTGAAAATAATACTTACGATCTTGTATTAATGGACATTCAGATGCCGGAAATGGATGGTTTTGAAGCAACAGATATCATCAGAGATCCGAAATCATCTGTTCTGAATCATGAAGTGCCTATCATAGCCATGACTGCTCACGCCATGGATGGTGACAGGGACAAATGCATCCAGGCCGGGATGGATGATTATATCTCCAAACCTGTCAGACCCGAAATGCTTACAATGATGATTAAGAAAGTCCTCTCCAGAGAATTCATTACTGAAGCAGAACAAAAGACCGGAAAAGTGAATAAGGGATTAGACGTATTTGACAGGTCAGTTCTCAGGGAATCACTCGGGGATGATCATGAACTTATTGAAGAGATTCTTGAGCTTTTCAAGAGCAATTCTGATGAAATCATGACCTCATTGAAGAATGCGGCTCTGAAAGATGATTTAGAAACCGTCAGGAAAAACGCACATTCATTGAAGGGATCATCCGGTAATATCGGAGCAAAAGCCCTGATGAAAACAATGAAAAGCATTGAGGAGGCTTGCTCTGATGGTGATATGAATTCAATTAGAACCAGAATCAGACTATCAGAGGAAGATTATATTGACCTTATGGAGGAACTTGAGAAGTAAATCACTCTTTCGTTCATTGAATGCTGAAAGATGAAACAGAAGAAACTGCCGCTTGTACTGGTTGTTGATGATAACGAATCCAGGAGAAATCAGCTGCTTGAATTGCTGCAGGGCAGTTGTGATTGCAGAGTAATCGACTCTGCAGAAAGCCAAACAGGTCTTGAAATCGCTACTCTGGATCAACCGGATCTCATTATTGCTCCTTACCGAATGTCCGGAACGAGTACATCTCAATTCAGTTCCATACTGCAGGATAATCCTGAAACAGCCAGTATTCCCACAGTAGTAACATTCGAGACAGATGACCTGATCGATTCAAGAATTCCCCCCAGACCGGCAGGTGTTGTCGACAGCGTTGTCTGTCCGCTTGAGAATGCACAGGAATTCCTGGACAAGATAACTCTTCACCTGGAGACAAAAGCTCACTGGTCTAAAGTCTACACGCCTGGGAAACGCACTGTTCCTGATCAGGCACCATCGGATTACGCTGAATTTATTGAACACCTTAAGGATTCCCTGAATCTGGATAACGAAGCTATTCACAAAATCAATTTGCTTGATCGTCTATCTCTATACGAATCCGCAAAAGACATTGGAGTTGATGAAGAGACTCTTGCTCGATATTTAGCTGAATATCTTCAATTTGAGTATTTCCCGTATATTGATCCTGAAAGCATACTTACAGATGTATTCCCCGCTCCGTTCAGCAAATCAAAATTCGTTCTTGCAATACAGGATTCTGATGGGGAAACCATGTACATTCTAAGCAACCCTTTCAACCTTCAGCTCAGAGATACAATTGACATGATTTCTCAGGGGAAAGAACCCCGACTTGGAATTACCCAACCAGACAGCATTCTCGCTTTCTTGAAAACATGCGCTCCGAACGAAGAGGAAGCTAAGGTTGCACTCTCAAGAATTGAGGGTGAGGACAATTCAGATACTGAAAAATACATAGCACCTGGGGTTAGACATCACAATATACTGGAAATAGAACATGAACCGGATAAGGATGATATTAGCACTTCTCCCATTAAGTACATAGCAGATAAAATCATGTACACTGCTGTAAAAGATGGCGCAAGTGACATTCATATGGAACCGAAAGCCGATATAGTTGTTGTCAGATATCGTATCGATGGTGATATGGTTGACAAATTCACTCTCAAACCCAAAACCGGTAAAACTCTTCTCAGTCGATTTAAGGTTCTGTCAAATATGGATATTGCTGAAAGACGAAAACCCCAGGACGGAGCCTTGGAAGCAAGAATCGATGGAAAGTTCTTCAAAATGCGACTTGCTACCACATCCACACCTTACGGGGAAAGTATCATCATTCGTCTGCTGGACATGGATACCAAGCCAATGGAACTGACTGAGCTTGGTATGACGGATATTCAGGCTGAGACAATGTATGAGGTTTCTCAGCAACATACGGGAGCGATTATAGTCGTAGGACCAACCGGTTCGGGTAAAAGCACCACTCTTTACAGTCTTATATCCAATATCGATATACAGAACCGCAGCCTTATGACCATTGAGGATCCCGTTGAATACATAATCGCATATGCCAACCAGCAGGAAGTCAATGAGAAAGCTGGTGTTACCTTTGAAGCGCTTCTCAAATCCGCAGTAAGGCAGGATCCCGATATCATTTTTCTTGGCGAGATCAGAGATCCATTTACAGCAAAAACAGTTATGGACCTGACGAGCACAGGACATATGACATTCGGAACACTTCATTCAGCCAATACGACAACTTCCATAGGAAGACTCGAGCGTCTTGGTGTTCTAAGAGCTGATCTGGCTGACTCTGTTCTTCTTATTTCAGCCCAGCGGCTCCTTAAACGTATGTGTCCTGACTGCAGGAATATAAGATCAATAAAATCTGAGGAAGCTGAAATGCTCAGCCTTTTCACGGATAATATTCCAGATAGAGTAGCTGATCCAGTCGGATGCCCGAAGTGCAAGAACAGAGGGTATAAAGGTCGTCAAGGGATATACGAACTACTCCGATTCAATCCTGAAATTATAGAAATTGTCAGAAGCGATGAATCAGTATCGTCCATGCGACAGAAATTTCATGATTACGGACAATATCTTCTGAGTGATCATGCTATTGATAAACTGAGGGATTTCACTCTCTGCTATAATGATATATACCATTCCATTCTTCTAGAGGAGAAAAGACTTACCGGCTCTATTAAACAGAGAAAAACAACAGCATCTACTGAAATCTCGACTGTTCTTGAAGAAGATGTATCTATACAGCCCTCTAAATCAGTCTCCATAGTTGAATCCCGACCTTTCGAGACGCACGCTGTAACTGTTATTGAGAATCGAACAGGAGGGAGGACTCCAACTGGAGCCAGAATCCTGGTTGTCGATGACGATCCTGATCTTCGCGAATTCATATCATTTATCCTGTCTGCTAACGGATACAATGTAACTTCGACAGGTGACGGGATTGATGCGATTGTAGCGCTCAGCGTGCAGCAATTCGATCTGATCCTTTCAGACGTCGATATGCCCAATCTGAATGGATTCAAACTGCTTGAGACTATCATAAACAAAGGGATCGAAACTCCGGTTGTATTCCTCACAGGAAGGGATAAGACCGAGGATGAAGTCAAGGGCTACGAATTAGGCGCAGAGGATTACATTAGAAAACCCATTCATAAGAATACATTACTTCTTAGAATCAGTAAAATCCTCAAACGTAATTAAATAGTGACAGGGACTATTTAATATTTATCAGGCTCATGCACAACTCAGACTGGCGTATAGGCAACGTACTCTGAATAAAGAGTGCCTGTCACTATTTAAACTGTATTCGACGTCCGATAAGGGATATTATGTAAAGTCATATGTATTGATACCGCACAAGTCTCTTACGACTGTACATAATATCATCAATACCCTTATTCCCTTCTGAACAGAGAATGCTACAGAACAGGATACTCACGACTTAATAAAATAACGGGAACAGGCATTTTGTATGCGTGTCCCCGCAAAATTCTGAGCGAAGTTGTATCAGTCTCTGGTGTCTTGCACCATATCCAGTCGTGCAAGCTGGTAATACATGAAATCCGTTGTATC
>DAOWJX010000016.1 GCA_030640155.1 Candidatus Aegiribacteria sp.
AAGATCCCGGAAAAGTACATCTTTCCCGCAAGAGTATTCTGATTTCGTTGATGATTCCTGGACACAATTCTGTTTCGGCCTGACTTATATACTCTAAAGGGTGGTTGCCGGAAGAATGAATAAAGTATCCAAATACTCCCGGCCTTCCGGCGGATGGGTAAGAATTGCCTGGATACCGGATTCAGGAATTGTACTTGTATCCGGAGACAGTGCTGGAATACTGGGTGTTTCTGCCAGAAGGCTGATAAATTCCCCGGATCCATTGACTCTGTTACCTGCGGAATTAGCAGGTATTCTTTCCAGCGGGTTACCTGAAACGCCTGTTCAGATATCCACTTCATCATTCACAGGAACTGTATTTACTGAAAATGACCGTGCTGAAATACTGCTGTTCGATACGCCGGACCTTCAGGACGCTGGCAATATCATGCTTGATGAACTTGGAGCCGGCGTTGTTGTTACCGATAGAACCGGGAATATTGTTCTCTGGAACAAAGCTATGACAAGCATCTTCAGAATTCCCAAACAGCATGTTATGGGTAAGCAACTTCAGGATGTGCTGACCCCTCCAGTCCTCTACTCATGGGATAACGTTATTCAGATGGTTCTTGATGGTAAGCAGATCAGAGTTGAATGTCATCTTGACGGCCAGAGGAGAGTTGACACCACTTTCTCCCCTGGAGGACCAGGAGTTATAGGAACCTGTTTTGAGACAACCGAAAGTTTCCAGGCAGAAAACCGTCTGCGAACGAGCAGAAAGATGAATCAGGCTTACTTTCATTCGGTGAGTACAGGATTGGTACTGTTTGACAAGGATTATCGGATACTTGTGGCTAATCGTGCATTTGGCCGGATGTTCGGTCTTGTTGAGAATCTTCTGGGTATTCATCTGAATGAAATCCTTCCGAGAGAGAGTTTTGCCATTGTCGAGGATCAGACCAGAACTCTCTTTAATGGTCATGGTATTAAAGAGAATGAAATGGCAAGGATAATCAGATTCGTTCTTTCAGATGAAACCAGAAGGGTCATTTCACAGAATATCAAACCTATTGCAGAGGAATCAGGAGTTGTTTTCTATGCTGTCGGGATTTTTGAGGATGTATCCGAGAAATCGATCCTGTTTGATAAGTACAATACTTACCAGAACAAGATCAAGGAGATAAACACACTTGAAACGATATTCTTCTCCGATCAGTCTGACAATCTGGACAGGATAACTGAAGTGCTGCGTGACTGTTTCTCTGCAAAAGCGGTTGCTGTCTATATTTCAGATGCTCTGGGTGATATTGAACTTGCAGGAAAAACTGCAGAATGGCCTGGGGATGCTCCTGAGTCTTTTTCCGACCTGCGTCTTGCCTCCTTCATGATTGAATCGCATTCCAAGTATCAGCTCAATGGAGACGAGATAGGTGTCCTTAATTCATGGTTCGGGAATTGTCTCATATTTCCAATTGAATCGGATGAAAAGAACTATGGTTACGTCATTGCAGCTGATGTTGATAATACAGCTGGATCAGAAGTTTTCTCGCTTGCGGAAACATCCACACAGATGCTTGAACTTTTATTGAGTTCCGCTGATAAAACAGCGGAAATTGAACATCTGGATCTTCTGCTGAATAGACAGAGTAAACTTGCCGGCAGCATTATCACTGCCCTTGATATCCCGGTTGCGATTTTCAGAGTCGACTGGTCTGTCATTCTCTGGAATGATCCGATGGAAGCACTTACTGGAGTGTCTTTTGATCTTGCTACAAGTCGGACTGAATTAGCTGCAAGTGTTCTATTTAATGATATCGGAGGAATAGCCGCGGTGCAAAGGATTGCCCGAAATGGAGTGTCAGAGTATCCTGAATCGTGGGAAGTTACAAATCAGGATGGAACCACAACGAGGTGTGCATGGCGCCTTTCAAGAACTGAATCAGTGGAAGGCGGAAAGCTTGAACCTGTTGTGATCGTTTCCGGAATCAAGTCTGATGACATTTACAGTATACAGGCAGCAAAGAAGGCAATCGATATGTATACGGCCCTTAGCAGAGGAACATCTGCACTGCTTTCCGCTTCAGACAGAACGAAGGTTGTGGAAGCTGCGGCAGTAGCTTTTCTTGAGATATCCGGTGCATCCAGGATTACTCTGAGTATTCGAGGAATAAATCCAATCACAAGAACTTCATACGATCCCAAATCAGATGATATAGTGCCTCATCGCTGGAAGCTGGCAATTGAAACCGATACAGACCAAATCGGAGAATGTCTGTTTCAGGGAGGTAAAGAATACTCCGCTCTGAATGATTTTGCGAGAAATGTCGCCAGAACATGTAGTGAACTAGAAAAAACAGCTATCGGAAGACGCTTGGCTTTCCTTGCGGAAAAGGCAGGGAAATTCCTTGTTACAAACAGCAGCGGTAGAATTCTGCTTTCGACCTGGATACAGATTACAGATGGTATCATTTCGAACAGATCAGTATATGATGTGTTCTCAGGCTCAGACTGGGTGTATCTTGATTCAATGATGCTGGGTATTCTCAAGCTTGGCAGATTGAATATGCTTCTGAAAACTGAGAAGGGAGAAGAGCTGCAGGTTGCTGCCGTAACTCTCAATGGACTTGAAGAAGAACCGATTATTATCTGGTGGCCTGTATTTGAGCCATCATATCTTTCTCAGCTTGAATATCGTGATAAAAGTGAAAGTGCTGCTTACGCGCTTCTTGATGTGCTTGATGATCTCTCTACTTCCATTGGCAGGGGTTTCATTCGGATAAAGGAAGTTCTGAATCCAGGTCACCCTGTTGCCGCAGTCCTTAATACCGCCAGATATGCTTTTGAGGGGTTGACTAAGGATTACCTGTATCTTCGGTTGCTCCAGACCGTCTGGAATTATGTACCTGTGCAGATAGATCCGGAATTGTTTCTGGACAGAATCAAATCAGCCTTTCTGGAGATTGGATTGCTGCCTCCTAACATATCCATATCGGGTGAACTGTATGATATCTGTGGTGATATTGATCTCCTCCGGAAAGTGATATCACAGCTGTGCTATGTTGTCTGTCCGAGCAGTAATCCGGTTTTCAACGTATCACTTGTCAACAGGAGAGAAATCAGGGAACCTGTTGATCTCGATAAAGGAACGGAGCAATTTGTCAGGATAAATATGCGGTGTTCGGATGGAAGAGTGTTATCAGGAATATCGGATGATTTCTTTGACATCAGCACACCATTTGATTTCAGCAGCGGATTGAGCCCGGCTTCTGAAGTATTTCTTCTTTCACTGATACTAAGACTCTCAGGAGGAGCTCTCAAACCTGATGATGATTTCTCATCACTTACTATTCTGTTACCCTGCTGGAAGTAGAGTTTCAGTATATACACTTTACCATTGCTGCAATTTTCTTCATACTAGCCTTTCGTAAAAAAGTTACTGTTACATTCATGGAGGACTAAGCTTGGATCCCTACGATTTCAGAGAACTTGAGGAGAAGTGGAAACCTTTCTGGGAAAAGATGAGTCTCTACAAAACCGGAACTGATCCTGAGAGAGAATCATTTTACTGCCTCGACTACTTTCCTTATCCATCCGGTGCGGGGCTGTCTGTAGGCCACTGCAAGAACTACATCCCGACAGATGTTATCTGCCGCAAGAAACGCATGGACGGATTCAATGTCCTTCATCCGATGGGATGGGACGCTTTCGGACAGCCTGCGGAGGAGTACGCTATTAAGACCGGTACTCATCCCGCGGAAGTGACCAGGATAAACTCCGATACCTACCGAAGGCAGTTTAAGCTCATTGAAGCGAGTTACGACTGGGATCGTGAGATCAACTCCAGTGATCCTGGTTACTACAGGTGGACCCAGTACTTCTTCAACCTTCTCTTTGACAAGGGGCTTGCGTATGAGGCGGAAAGCGATCAGATGTGGTGCCCTAACTGCAGGATAGTCCTCTCTAACGAAGAAGCCGCCGGTGGTATCTGCTGGCGTTGTGATGGAGAAGTTACCAGAAAAAAGCTGAAGCAATGGTTCTTCAGGATCACGGAGTACGCTGACAGACTCCTCGCAGACCTTGATGATCTCGACTGGCCTGAGGGCATCAAGGCCATGCAGAAAAACTGGATCGGCAGATCAGAAGGTGCATCCGTCATCTTCATGGTTAAGAACTCCCCATCGGGTGAGATCACAGAACTTCCCATATACACAACCAGACTGGACACTATCTTCGGGGCTACTTTCTGTGTTCTTGCACCTGAGCATCCGGATGTGGAAAAGATGACAACCCCGGAAAAACATGATGAGGTTATGGCCTATGTCAGTAAAGCCATGTCAAGAAACGATGTCGAGAGGAAAGCGGACGCGGAAAAGGAGAAGACAGGAGTCTTTACAGGTTGTTTCGCGATCAACCCGTACAATGGAAGGGAATTACCTCTCTACGTTTCAGACTATGTACTTGCCGGATACGGGACCGCGGCAATCATGGCTGTACCCGCGCATGATGAAAGGGATCACGCATTTGCCAGGAAATTCGGTATACCAATCATTGAAGTCATAGCACCTGATGGCATACCACAGGGAGTTGAGGAGGAGGCTACAGTCGCTGACGGTCAGCTTCTCAACAGTGGAAATTTCTCCGGACTTGATTCAGACGAAGCCAGAATCAGGATGGCTGAATACGCAGCCTCCAGAGGTTTCGGGAAAAGTGAGGTCCGCTACAGGATAAGAGACTGGCTCATATCCAGACAGCGATACTGGGGAGCCCCGATTCCGATTATCCACTGTGATAAATGTGGATCTGTACCGGACAGGGACCTCCCTGTAGAGCTTCCGGAAATGGAGAACTTCGAACCGGATGATACCGGTCGGTCACCCCTTGCCCGGATTGAAGAATGGGTGAATACGATCTGTCCCATTTGCGGAGGTCCGGCTCGAAGAGACACAGACACAATGGCAGGGTTCGTCTGTTCTTCATGGTACTTCCTCAGGTTTGCCTCTCCTTTTGAAACCGGGAGACCGTTTGACCCTGAAGCCGTGAAGTACTGGCTGCCTGTAGATCTTTATGTAGGTGGAGCGGAACACGCCGTCATGCATCTCATCTACGCCAGATTCTGGACCAAGGTCATGTATGACGAAGGGATGCTTGATTTCACGGAACCTTTCCTGATTCTTAAGAATCAGGGAATGATACTTGGAGCAGATGGACAGAAGATGTCCAAGTCCAAGGGCAATATCGTTACACCTGATGAAATGGTGGAAAAATTCGGAGCTGACGCTCTGAGACTCTATATACTTTTCATGGGACCTTTCGAGGCTGAACTCGACTGGAGCGAAGATGGTATCGCCGGCACTTACAGGTTTCTCAAGCGGGTATGGTCCGTAGTCCATGAAACGGCAGATCCGGAGGACAGGCCTGCTGATGAGGATTTTGCCGCTGAACTCCGCTACCAGCTTGCTAAAGCACTGAAGAAGGTTACAGAAGACATTGACAGTTTCGATTTCAATACAGGTGTCGCGGCCCTGATGGAGTTCGTGAACTTCTTATCCGCCAACAGAGAAAAGGCGGGAGCTGCAGCAGACCTCTGGAAGAAAGCCATCCGTGAACTCATTGTGGTTATGTCTCCGATGACACCTTTCATATGCGAAGAACTCTGGCATAGAATGAAGTTCCGGGGTGAGACTGTTATTACTCAGCAATGGCCCACATGGAACGAGAATGACCTGATTCTCGACACTGTCGAGATGGTCGTTCAGGTAAAGGGAAAAATCCGCGCCAGGATCACTCTCCCCGCCGGTGCCTCAAAGGAAGAGATAGAGAAGAAAGCGCTTTCCGAAGAGAAGATCATGGCGATTCTAGACGGCTCCGAACCGCGAAGGGTAATAGTCGTTCCAGGCAAGCTCATAAACATCATCCCATAATTTGGGGTCGCCCATTAGCTGACTGATGTCAAGAGGGTAGACTTTCTCGTCCTGCATTTCTGCCCTTCTATCAATTTCATCGATTGTCTGATGCTTCAGCGCGCCCTCGTTTACGATCGGTC
>DAOWJX010000233.1 GCA_030640155.1 Candidatus Aegiribacteria sp.
TACAGGTCCAGGTCTCCGTCGTTGTCGTAATCGCCCCAGGTACCACTGACTGAACTCCCTCCGTCGTTGACGATTTCTCCGGTAGTGATAAGAGCGAAAGTACCGTCACCGAGGTTCTGGTAGAGGTGATTGTCTTCTCCGTACCAGTTGGCGACGAAGAGGTCGAAGTCTCCGTCATTGTCGTAATCTCCCCAGCTGCCTCCGATGGAGATGCGGTTGTCGTTCACGACCACTCCCTCGGTGAGCCTGGTAAAGGTTCCATCGCCATCGTTCCGATACAGGAAATTGTCGATCGGGACTCCGTTGAAGGGATCGCTGTTGGCAGTGAATAGATCCTGATCGCCATCGTTGTCATAGTCGCACCAGCTGGAGCTCAGGCAGTGCTCATCATCGTTGACTATGTCTCCGGTGGTAATCTTCGTGAACGTACCGTCACCATTGCCGTGGTAGAGAAAGTTGTCTTCAACGAAAGTAGTGAAGGCGCCGTTGTCGACGTAGATATCCAGATTCCCGTCGTTATCGTAGTCGACTATGCTCGAGTTGAATGACCAGCCACCGTCATTGACGATCTGCCCTGAGGTAATTTTGATGAAAGCGCCACCTCCCTGATTCATGTACAGATGGCTGCTGATTCCATTCCAGTTCGGGACGAAGAGATCAAGATGGCCGTCGTTGTCGAAGTCGCCGAAGCTGCACCCTGAAGAGGTGCTGATGTCGGTGACCACCGGTCCCCCCGTAACCTGATCGAAGGTGCCGTCGCCGTTATTGATGAAGAGCAGATTGGATCGGTCGTTAAAAGCGTGGGGAATGAAGAGATCCAGGTAGGTGTCGTTGTTGATGTCCCCCCAGGAGGATCCCTCGGAATAGCGGTCGTCGTTGACGATAGGACCAGTGGTGATCCTGGTGAAGTCCTGAGCAGCAAGCTCTGTGCTCGCCAGGAAAAAGCTCAAGAGAACCGGTATTGACCATCCTGGTAATACAATTCCCACTGAGTGATTCTGCATCGTCATTTGAACTCCATTTACTAATAAGAATTTCTATTTTCAGTCATCCCGGAAATATCACCAGAGCAACTCATCTGCTCCCTCAAACCTCCGATTCCTTCCTGAAACTGACCATACTATCATAGAAACACCCGGTCAAACATTGATGCCATCAGATGTGCACTGGAACCTCAGCTCAATTGATTCAGACTTAATGTAACGGCTGTTTCCCAGGCCAAAGCAGCATATATTCTGAGTAATCGATATTTTATATCAGTGTTCTGAATTTATGATGAATACGGTATGTAGGAGGTTAATCATGCATTTGAAATTAATGATCGTTCTTGTCACATTATCCTTTGCGTATGCCTCCGTTGATGTTGTTGGCTGCTCTTTGGGCAACTTCGTGGTCTGGGGTGAGGCTCCCGGTATTTCATACCTGGCGGAAATCGAAGGTTCTCAGGATACCCTGGAATTCGGACAGTACTCCCCTACGCTGGGATTCGCTGTAATTAATGGAGAACCTCGTCTTGTCATGACCACATCATCCTACCTGCAGCTTGTTGACGATACCCTCTATCTGATCGATCCCTCTCCCCTGAGTGTGGTAACATCAAGAGCTGTTGCCTCAACAGACCTCTGCTGGCTCAGCGAACCTGATTATGCGGAGGGAACCATACAGGTTGCGAGGCATCAGAACGAGGATGATGCTTTCTATATTTCAGCGGATGCCTACCTGCCCATAAGCGGAGGAATGGAATGCAACGTCATCTCCGCCAGGTTCCAGTGCGACACCTCCGGAGATATGTATATCACCGATACACTAGGCGTCAGTTTGGATTCGTATTATGCAAGCATCAACTCCTACAGCAGGCCTGTCTGCTGCAGTTCAACTACACCGACCCAGCTTTGGAGCTATCATAATGGATTCGGGACGCCCGGTTTGTGGCACTATGCCGGTGTTCATCAGATTGACGGGGCTACTGTACCAGGGGACTTCGAGCCCATGCTGCATGATGTTTTTCATTTCGAATACTGCTATGGAGAGATCAGGGCGGTGGGTTCCTGCATGGATGGAGTGCTGGGATTCTGGACAACTGTCAATGACACCGAACTGTGGTACTCCATGTTCCTGCCTGGAACTGTCAAAGCGGTCTACTCCGAACCTGCTCCGTATGACATACCCGTTCTCTCTGCTATCGCCATGAGCGCAAACCCCCTTGATTACGGTCTTCTTCTAGTCTGGCAGGATGCGGGTGATATAAGGTGCGCCCATTGGGATAATGAGTGGAACTCCTTCTATCATGTGGTGGAGACTGGTGTACCAGACCTTTACAACAGCAATCTCGCAGTCTGCAGTATCGACTCTGGCTATGTGGTCGCCTGGTCTGCAACACCGGTGCCGGAAACAAGGTTCATTCAGAGAGGCGATGTTACATCAGTTGATGAAACACAGGGAACCGCATCGGGAGATGGCATACTTATCACTCCGAACCCCGTCGCAGCGGGACGTTCGATTATGATCAGGGCCGGATCTGCTCCTGCTATAACATTTATAGAGATCTACGACCTTCACGGAAGACTTATGGCTCAGATAGATCCGGACAAATCGGGAGTAACCTGTTTTGATACATCCGAAATGCCTCCAGGGGCTTACATCGTCAGAAGCAGGACTGCAAACGGTGATTGTTCCCAGAAGATCATCCTGTTAAGTAATTAGCCCGTAAATCTCAACACCATTCGTACCCGATTTCATCATGATATTCCTACTCTTTTCATATGTATTAATAATGATATACTTGCGTCTTGACTGATCCGGAAAAATAAAAAAACTTACAGAAAATGACAGAAAGGAAGACAATGAAATTATTCATTTCAATAGTAATGTTTGTCGCTGTGCTTAGTGCTTCTGCCGCGAATACACTATCTACCCGTCACAGGACACACATACAATTGACGGAGGCGGATGCTTCGGAAATCTGACTTATTGCGAAATCGCCTGGCGCCCTTCATGTGGACATCCGGACACTCGCGTTATGATGCAGTTCGATCTTGAGGAGTACACTGGATATACAATCGATTCCGCCGTTCTCAGATTCATGATCTATGATGCGGGATGTGTGGGTACTACATTTGACATCTTTCATATAACCCAAGAATGGGACGAAACCTGGAGCGGTTCTCATGCGTCTCACGGCAATGATGTCTGGTATGACAATTACAACATCGGAAGCACCGGATGGCATGAACTCGATATCACTGATCTGATTCAAACCTGGCTGAGTGGTTCACTTGAAAACCATGGGCTTGTGATGGCTTGTATCAATAATAATCAGGCTGATTCGCGAATGTACTCCAGAGATGTGTCTTCGGAATCCCTGCGACCATATATTCTACTCACTGTGCCGTTAGCTTTCGATCAGAGTACCTGGGGATCTATTAAAAACACTTTCTGACAGAATTGGAGAAGCTGTCTCCTCAGCAGGATGTTGAATCGAGGAAGTAATAATCATGAGAGTTGAAATAACCGTTTCCGGACGGGTTCAGGGAGTCTGTTTCAGATATTACACATTTGAAACAGCCAAGTCACTTGGGCTGAAGGGATTCGTAAAGAATCTCCCTGATGGCACGGTCAGTATCAGTGCAGAAGGTGAGGTAAGTTCTCTTCATGAACTTGTCCGGTGGGTAGAGAGTGGCCCGCCAGGAGCGATAGTCAGAACAATTGATGTAAATTTCTCCCAACCTTCAGATGAATTTGCCGGTTTCACAATACGATATTGACTAACGCGGCTGCACATATACATATACCAATCCGTTCTTCTGCAGATCTGTTTATCTGTTAATTACGAACCTACGGGCAAGCATCTCTCCATCCGATGTGAGGAGACAGATGTAAACCCCGTTGGGCATTCCGCAACAATTCCAGATAATCTCATGAAGACCGGCAGATTGTTCACCGGTTATAAGCTTTGCTGCGCGGCGTCCGAGGATATCGTATATTGCCAGGTCAACCGAACCGATACCCTGGACAGTATAGGTGACAGTTACACAATTCCGGACCGGCGATGAACATATCATGGTAAGATGGCCCTGCGCGGGTCGGGAGGGAGTTTCCATTCCCTGTCCCGAATCATACCATGCATGTTTAAGAACGGCACTGCTTCCCTGGGCATAGGAAATGTGGGGGTTATCATCGTTTCCGAGTGCGATGGAATTCTGTATTCCTGCGTTACTGCTTTCGTCGAGAACAAGGATATCCCAGGTGGAACCGGTCCAGCGGGCATACTTGAGCACTGTGCTTCGGTATGAGATGTGAGGGAACTCCTCTGAATCAACTGCTATAGAGGGTTCTTTCCCGGTGATTGAGTTGTAGTCAACAGTTGTTATCTGCCAGTCCGAACCGTTGTAATATGCGTATTTCAAGTCGTCGGTTATCCAATATGTGTAGGCAATATGCGGATGATCTGACCCATCAACGGCAATAGACGTGTTAATGCCCTCGAAACCGTAATACCCAACTGTATCCAGTGTAACCTTTTCCCAGTCAGTACCGTTCCAGCGGGCATACTTGAGATATTCAGCTGCGCTGATGTACGATATGTGGGGATAGTCGGACGAGTCGAGGTCAAGCGAGTTGCAATAGCCCGTGCAGGAGCCCTCTTCTACCGTAGTTATCTGCCAGTCTGAACCATCCCACCTGGCATATTTCAGACATCCTCCTGTTTCATTACACCATGAAACATGAGGTCGATCCTGAGAATCAAGCGCAAGTGATGGCCATATGAGCCCATAGCCCGAATCAACTACATCAACTGAATGCCATGCAGAACCGTCCCAATAGGCATATCTTATTGTATCACCCGGATTACCATGCTCTGTAGAATACGCTATATGGGGGTTTCCAAGTGAATCCAATGCTATAGAGATGCTTTTGTCCAGCTCGTCGGGGCCGACACCTGTATCAACAGTCTCGATGAACCATTCGTTCCCCGTCCAGCATGCGTACTTCAATGTATGGTTGTAGGCATCCAGATAGGCAATATGCGGATAATCAGCCGAGTCTATCGCTATAGAGGAATACCATCCAACATTCACGGAGCTGTCTACTGTCTCGAAATTCCATTGAGCAAAGGATGTCCCCGCAGTTAACAGTACTGTAGTAAATACGAGTACAATTCGCCCGGTCATAGTCATAACCCCATCTCCTGTTGTTGTACAATCCGGTATTCCTAGTTCTGTCTCATGAAATATTGTTATTAAGATCCCTTTGTGAAAGAGCACCTCTTTTCAATAATCCGATCAGTTATTATGACATGAGGAAAAGTATCAGCAATGATCCCGTTACCGAATAAACAGAGTATCGGAGGATGCAATATGAGGGTTAGCACCATAGTTGCGATTATCTTCTCCGGGTTGATTGTATTGAGCGTCACCATTCCATCAGGAAGTGAGGATGAAATGAATTACAGGGAACTCACCCCCGAAGAAGAGCATGTGATCCTTGATGGAGGAACTGAAGCTCCTTTTACCGGAGAATACGTTGATCATTCTGAGAAAGGGATCTACCTGTGCAGACGATGCGGCGCCGAACTTTATACGTCTGACAGTAAGTTCCCATCACACTGCGGGTGGCCTTCGTTCGATGATGAAATAGAAGGAGCGATTGAACGGAGACCTGATCCGGATGGAATCAGGATGGAAATTCTATGTGCTGCCTGTGGGGCACATCTCGGGCATGTATTCACGGGAGAGGGTTATACACCTGCTGACACCAGGCATTGCGTAAATTCCATATCCATGATATTTCAACCCGCAATAACAGAAGAAACAGCGATATTCGCCGGTGGGTGCTTCTGGGGTCTGGAGCATCTGTTCATGCAGCAGGAAGGTGTTCTTAAGACCGAAGCAGGCTACACGGGCGGAGAGCTGGAGGAACCTTCCTACCAGAATGTCTGCAGTGGCACAACGGGACATACCGAAGCGGTCCGGATTGTCTTCGATCCTTCGATAGTAAGTTATGAAAAACTTGCGAAGCTGTTCTTCGAGATACATGACCCCACGCAGATAAACCGTCAGGGAGCGGACACTGGAACGCAGTACCGTTCAGCTGTCTTCTACACATCGGAAGAGCAGAAAGTAACCGCGGAGCGCCTTGTAGACCTTCTGAATGACAGTGGTTACAGAGTTGTAACGGAGATCGAGCCTGTATCTGTTTTCTGGCCCGCTGAGGATTACCACCAGCAGTACTATGAAAAAAACAACATCAATTCACGCTGTTCTTTAAGAGTGAGACGATTTAACGATTAACCTGCTGCACAGGAGCATATCCTGGCCGGCTAACTGATGATACTTCCAAGACGGGTAGCGAAAGCCTGATTTCCCGGTTTTTCCCGGATTGTCTCAACACCGGATGGAGCCCAGCCACCGGAATAGGAGACAAGAATATGTCCTTCTTCGCCGGTCACCATTTGTTCAACATCCTTATGCAGGCAATCGACGATTGTCCTTGTGACAGGATGAGGAAAAAGGCCTGTCCATCGCGGCTCGTTCTCCTCGTACCACTGCTGACTCCCGGCAGAGACTATAATTCTGTTGGGATTAATACGCTCAATGTAACGCAGGTCAGTACCATGCATGCTGCCGTGATGAGAAGATCGCAGAAGATCACACTTCAGCTGGTCAGAAGTATCGTTACGTTCAGCAAATCCCAGAGCATCAGGTACGAACTGGATTCTGTGAGTACGGGGGAACTCTTCTGTGATTTTCCCCCAGGATTCATATTCAGCATCACCGGCGATAATTACATATGAATTCAGCAGTTTGAATTTCAACACCACCGAAGCGTTGTTCTTGTCAACTCCAAATGTGTCAAAGCGATTTCTAAGATCAATCGAAGGAGCAAGTACAGTCACATGTACCTTGCCAAAATCAAACTCGGATCCGGCTGCCAATCGCATGAAGGAGATATTATGATTCAGGATGAGTTTCCTCAGGGTATTGTTGTACCTTGAGGATGTTGTTCTGAACCCGCAATCCCAGAAGGAATTAACCCTGTTCTTAGATGAATCCGAAGAGTCCGCGTACTCGTCAAGGAATATTTTCAATGCTCCGTAGTGATCTTCGTGTGGATGTGTAACACAGGCGAATTCGATGCGGTACATATCTGAATCCTGATCTGTCCTGATCGAGATCAGTTCTTTCAAATAATCCAATACTAGTTCCGGAGCTTTGCGTGGACCAAAATCGATAATACCGAATCTTGCTATTGCGGGAGAACCGTAATCAGGGAACTCTACTATTGTTGCATCACCATGACCGACGTTGAGAAAGTGAAATCTGAGATATTCATTCCTTTTCATTTTCCACCCACCGCCGCGCCTGCTCTCAGCAGTACCCCGTACATTGTAGAGGAGGCTTCCCTTGCCTGTTGTGTGAAATTCATCCACCGGGAGGATGGAGCCTTTATGACTCTCTCCAATCCCTCTCTCTCATAGAATGCATTACTCCAGATCCTATCGAACTGTTTCTGATGAAACATGAACTGAAGGAAGACCATATCTTCCGTAAGAACCCTGGGTATTTTCATTGATGCATATTCGCCATGCCGTAGAAGCAGATTTCTTCTCGCAAGCGCTTCAAGGAACAGATCAGCTCTGACCCATGACTGAATTTCACCTGCGGATTCATCCCACCAGCTGAACACATCCCTCACAATGATCCCCGGATCGCTAAGGCAGGATCTCCAGAATTTCAGGCAGGAATCGGAACCTCTGGTGACAGTTACCTGGATTTCTTCCGGTTTCTCAGGATATCTTTCCCTGAAAACGTCTTTTCGACAAAGATGCCACCTGAGCAATGCAACTGGTTGTCTCATAATACTCCTCAGTCATGCCCGGAAATCTCTCAGGCCGATAGCCTTATACTATTCCATCCCAACGAACCAGCGGTTCTTCTTCTTCGCTGGATGGAGCCTTAGCCAGAGGTCGTCAGGCAGATAGACATTGGTCTCGCAGTATTCACATATGACAATTCTTTCTTTTCCATCAATCATAAGAGATCCACCGCATTGAGGACAGCTGAATGCGACTGGACCTGACAGCCCTTCAGGTTCATTGACATTGTCAATATCAGGAAACGCTCCCACGATCAGTTTCGCTTTACTCATAACTTCTTTGAACCATTCCGGAGCTGGAAATACCGGGGTCTTAACCCCGCAGTCCGGACAGACAAGCATATCCTGCCCGGTATATTCAGTTTCCATATCAAAATCCCTTTTGCAGCTTCTGCAGTACGCCTTCAATCTCGCGTACATCATGCTCATATTGAAATGACCGAAGATCGTGCTGCTGGATCCCTCTCCTTCTTCAAACTCATTCACAACCTCATTCTGCACATCCTCCAGGAGATCCTTCCAGACATCTTCCGGGAAATCGATCTCTGACTGGCAGCTTCCACAGAGGATTTTCCTGTATGGTCCATCAATGTGAACGGGTGAATCGCAATGCGGGCACTTTATGCTCATCTCGATAACGGCCCAATTCATTCGATCTCCTCCTTAATGAGTTCCTTGCCTAGAACGTTTTCAGTCGGGCGGCTAACAGTGTAAAATCGTCTTCATAAATTTCCGATCCATGAAACAGGGCTACTTCATCTTCAATTAACTGAAGTAATTCCACAAGTGGCAGATTACGGTTGCCGGCTACAAGTTTTGCAAGACGTTTTTCACCGTACTCTTCTTCGGAAAGATTCATTGCCTCGCTGACTCCGTCTGTATACATCAGCAATATGTCACCCGGATTGAATTCGATCTCTCCTTCAGTGTACGAAGCATCTTCCAGGACTCCGAAAAGGAGTCCACCTTTCGACAGCAGTTTTACTCCATCCTTCCGAGCTACGAGGAAGGGGGAATTATGTCCTGCATTCACATACTTCAAAATGCCTCTTTTTGAATCTACAATAACCAGAAAAAACGTGATGAACATGTCTGATGGAGTATTCTCGAACACAAGCCTGTTGATCCTCTCGGCTGATTCGGCA
>DAOWJX010000096.1 GCA_030640155.1 Candidatus Aegiribacteria sp.
ATGAGTGCTGCGGTCTGATCATCCCCCTCAAGAATGAGTCTGAGCTGATCCTTCTGGAGGATATCTTCAGCTGTGGCAGCGTCAACCACAGGGAAGGCATTCTGCCGGAAGTGATCCAGCAGCATGGTTTCAAACATGATGCCGCTCATAAGTCTGTCTTCATCCGATAAGCCGGACAGTTCGTCAAGCTCCCTGACCACAATCATCAGTCTTGGTCTGTTCTGTTCGCTCAGCAGGATGCCTATAGCTGCCAGGTCGTTCTCAATATTCCCTGTGTTTACAACCGCTCGAATCACAACCCTGTAAAGGTCATCATCCTGTTCCTCATGGATTATCCGGTAGCTTCCGACATACCCCCGTGTCCGGGAGTAGATGCGGTCGGAGAGAAGCTGGAAGTTCTGTACCCTGGTTTCTGCATCGATGTAAGCCCCGACTCCCTGTTCCACCGCTTTTCTCAGAGCATCATCAATGGCATTGTCACGGGCAATGTCCCATCCTCCCTGAAATGTAAGGGCAGCTACACCCTCGGTCAGGACTTCAATCTCCTCTTCGCAGACAATCTCTGATTCCTCAGGTATCAGCACTGCCGTTTCAGCCACGGCTTCGGAGGATGAATCAGGAACCAGAACCTGTTGTGAGCATCCAGCGGTGAGACAGATAAATACCAGCGTTGTCCATTTCATTAGAGGATCCTACATAATTACGCGGAGGAGAAACCGGCCCGCGCTCAGAAGGAACGGTAATCCGTCCTTCAACCAGCCCAGTTTGCCCGAGTCTGTGCTGCTTAGAATGATATCGGAACCAAGCTGGCCGGTTATCTGTCGTACATTCAGTACAAGAGGAGATCTGGCGAATTCGGGCTGATCCAGTATCCGGTCAAGGTCTGATATGAATTGCATGGCCGCCTGTCCGCCGGAACCCAGGTAGGACGCATAATTCTTCGTATCAAGCAGAAGCCTGCCGTTTTCGTTGTAGATCTTAGGATACATGGAAGGCTGGAGTCAGGCCTGGCCGCCGTCGATTATCAATCCTGAGTACTGCTCCAGAAATTCCCTTGTCTGAGGTGACATGGACACCTCGCTGATATCTGAACCGCCAAGTGCGGCACTCAGAGCGCCTGACAGGCCCTGAGGGCTGTGTATTTCCATTTCCAGCTCCACCTCAACAACCCCTGTGATAGAGTCATATCTTGCGGAGCCAACCTGTCTGGCGTTTCTTACAATGCCCTGCACGCGGGTGTAGATAACATCGTAGTCAGTCATGAAGTTTTCCACCCGGGTCTCGGAATCTACCCGTACTCCCTTTACCAGCTCCAGCAGGTTGCGCTGGGCTACCACAATTGCTGCCCGTTCAGCCATTAACAGTGCTTGAGCGGAATTGGGATTACCTGTATCCACAACACCGGTGCCAGCTGCCCTGACAGTGTTGCCCGACCAGTCGATATCGCCATCCGGCAGCGTTTCCTCGACTTCACCGGGAAGAGCAACCTCGTGTGCGGTGGGCAGGAGTTCCAGTTCTGGAAGGGGAATCGATGCAACGGTCAGAGCCGGTTCAGACGCGGCTGTAGTCTGGACTGGTTCAGTTACTGCGGTAACGTGCCGGTCTCCGTTTGAAGTCATAGTTCCGCAACCCGCAAGAGCAAGAAATATCGCGAATGTGATCAGAAATATGTTTTTCATATATGTTCCTTTCTTTTGAAGGCTTATTGGGTCAGACCGATAAGGGCGACCTCAAGAGCCATTCTCAGGGCGCCTTCGGCACCGTCAAAGTCAGTTCCCTGACCCACCGAAGTATAAAGTATCTCGGAAGTTTCCACCGAGATGAGCTTCACATGAAGAACTGCATCTCTCTGTGCCGGTTCATCATCCCAGAAGTTATCGTGGGATATCCGGGTAACGTTTATCGTCATTACTGCTTCTGCGCCAAGCAGACCACCCAGTTGAACAGCAGTAGCCTGGTCTACTACACCGGAGTAAGAGAATTCCTGTTCATCGAGCAACTGATCAACGATAGATCTGTCCACCACTGTGAATCGACCTGTTCGAAGCAGGGCCATGCCTGCGTAATCGTAGAGTCCAGCTGTCTGGGAAAGGCTATACCCGAGGCTTTCCATTGGTGGCAGAACTGCCGTTCGCCAGACCGGTTTTTCATCAAACGCCTGGGACCTGGCGTAGTTTGTTGGTAGCTGCTGAAGATTGGCCATCTGGATCGTGTTAAAACAGGAGAATAGCAGTCCACCTGAAACAAGCGCAACCGTAAGTATCAGTATACGTTTCAATATAAGCTCCCTTCGAATGTCAGATAACACATTTAACCGGTACAGCACAGAAAAAGAGATAAACAACCGCATCAGTTGCGGCTCATAATACCTTCGAGAGCAAGGTTTGTTCCCTATATGTCCGGCTGGATCAAGGGCTCGAATATATATTTTTAAATTTCGTGTCTTATACTGATCCTGAAAGAGAAGCCCCTCTTTTCCGGAAATTGCGAGTTTCCTGATAATAATTGCAAGTATCACACCGCTATAGGGTTGTCGTTAGTAGATCAGAATAGACCCTGTAATTGCCCCTTGACAAGAGTGTCCTCAATTTCTATTTCATTGCAATGCTTTTCATCAAACGGGGTAATCTTTTTCAGCTACTGGAATCCCTTTCGGGGGATTACAGGGTATTTGTGCCTTCCCGAAAAGGTGATAGTATTGCGTTCACCACATTTGGTGAATCGGAAGAAGATTATGTAATAGGAGAATTCAGATCCTTTGAGCCACTCAAGGCCTTTTACTTTCTTGGTCGTGAGAAAGTAGCTGTTGATTTCAGTCCTGAAAATCCTCGAAATGATAAACCACCCTGTATTGTCGGCGTGAAATCATGCGATTTAAAAGGACTCAAAATACTCGATTTTGTATTCATGGATGAGGAATTCGGAGATCCAACCTACATAAAAACAAGAACGGGTGGGTTGATTATCTCCGCTGACTGCACAAAAGTTGTTGAAACCTGTTTCTGTACCGCGATGGGTGTTAATCCCTGGCCAGATACAGAATACGACATAAATTTATCGGAAACTGATGAAGGTTTTGTTGTAGAAATCGGAAGCGATAAAGGGCAGAAGGTGATCGATGATCATACCGAGCTATTTCAGGAATCAAATAAAGATCAGATACATTCGAAAGAGCTGAATCGCGAATCAGTAAAGCGACATATCGAGAAAAATGTCCAGAAAAAGAATATTCCACCAGTTGAAAGACTAAAGCGAATTGTCAGAAAGAATTACGAGTCTGATGTCTGGTCCGAAGAAGCTGCTGCCTGCGTTGAATGCGGAGCATGCAATGTAATCTGTCCGACATGTCACTGTTTCTTTCTGTACGATCAGAGATCTGAAAGCAGCCTGGCAAGATACCGGGTATGGGATTCCTGCATGATTAAGGATTTCGCAAGAGTAGCAGGGGGCGAAAATCCAAGAAATCGATTGTGGATGCGGTTCAGGAACAGATTTGAAAAGAAGTTTGATTATTTCCCTGTTGTAGCGGATGAAATCGCCTGTACCGGGTGTGGCAGATGCATAGCCGCATGTCCGGGAAAAATTGATATAAGACAAGTACTCGAAAAACTGAATACACCAAGATGAATAATCCATATCGTTCTATCGAAGCCGAAGTCCTGAAGATTACAACTGAGACACCTTCGATTAAGACATTCCTGTTAAAACCGAAGGAAGAACTTACTTTCAAGCCGGGGCAGTTCATGGAATTCTCGGTTCCCGGTCTGGGTGAAGCTCCGTTCACTCCATCTTCTGACTCTGAAATAAAAGAAACGATGGAAATAACCATCGTAAAAGTGGGCAAAGTAACCGATGAGATCCACAAGCTCAAACCAGGTGATACTGTTGGTTTGAGAGGTCCGCTTGGCAAGGGATACCACATGACGAG
The DNA here is from genome assembly GCA_030640155.1 of Candidatus Aegiribacteria sp. Lineage (GTDB taxonomy): Bacteria > Fermentibacterota > Fermentibacteria > Fermentibacterales > JCC-6 > Aegiribacteria. The sequence continues at coordinate 3,929 of DAOWJX010000096.1, forward strand.
ATTCATCGGTCAGGAGGTATTTGTTATTGGCGGTGGTGTTGGTCTTGCTCCTATACGCACACTGATGTACGATCTGTTTCATATGAGGGACAAGCTTGTAAAACTCGTTTACAGAGGTGGTTGCAGAAATCCCGAAGAGTTGATCTTCCGCAAGGAACTTGAGGGATGGATGAAACGCGATGATATTGACATGATTCTTACTGTAGATGAGGGCGATGACACCTGGAATGGTCCCGTAGGTCTTGTTACGTCGATCATGGACGGCATTGATATGAACTATTCCAGAGTGAAAGCAGTCGTCTGCGGGCCTCCGATAATGATGAAATTTGTTACTTTCAAACTGAAGGAACTCGGAGTTAAAGACAGAAATATCTATCTCTCAATGGAGAAGAATATGTCGTGCGGCTTCGGAAAATGCGGCCACTGCAGAATCGGACCTTATTACTGCTGCACGGATGGTCCTGTTTTCACATATGATATGATTCGGGACTTCCCGGGAATCTGGGACTAGGAAGGTATGGAGATGAACAAGACTTCACTTGATCAGCTTCATGGCAACCTTGATGCTGTCCCATCGGGCGACAAAAAGCTTTTCATTGATCTGGATATCTGTAATTCTGATAAATGTGAAGAATGTGTTGTCGAATGCAGTTACTTCTATCATCCTGTGAACAACGGAATGATATCTCTTATAGAGCTTGCTACTTATGTACTTGTCTGCAGGAAGTGTGAAGAACCTCACTGCGTCAATGCCTGCCCAAAGGACGCTCTTGAAAAACTGGAGGATGCTGATGGAATGCTGGTCCGGCATACTGTCAGATGTGTCAGTTGCCGATCCTGTTCACATGCATGTCCTTATGGAACCATCTATCCTGAACTGACGCCGCATTTTACGAATATCTGTGATTATTGCGAGGGCAGGGATGAGTTCACATGTGTTACTACCTGTCCGTATGGTGCTCTTAAAATTGTGGATGACAAATTCGAGGGAGATAATGTATTTACATTGGGCAACAGGATTGTTG
>DAOWJX010000031.1 GCA_030640155.1 Candidatus Aegiribacteria sp.
ACTCTGCTGAAACTTAGCAATTAGGGTCGCGCCTCAAAACTTAGCATTCTTAACATTTAGGGTCAGGCCTCAAAGGTGGCAGGTGATTGTTCTTCCATAGGAGGTGCTGAATATGTATTTCAGATTGATTGTTATTCTGATGGCCGGGTTCTGTATCCTTTCAGGAACCTCGGCTGAGATATTCGAGCTGGTCAATGATTACGATATAAATGCTTCTGATATCAGGTCAGCTGATTTCAACATCGATGGTCTGGAAGATTTCGCGGTAGTTGAGAATATCGCCGGTGACGGTTATTATGAAGTATTCCTTTCCAACGGAGACTGCAGTTTCACGCGGCCGGGCGCTGTTCTGGTTGATACGGCTGGGGTAATCCAGTTATTGATTGGCGACTTTATTGAGGATGGTAACGCAGATCTGTTGATAATGAACAGCGACAGAGATACATGGTTATATGCCGGAGATGGAGACGGATACTTCTCTGAAGCAGCGACATACTCCTGGGCAGTTCATAACGGTTGTGCAGCGGACCTGAACAATGATGGACATCTTGATGTAGCAGGTGTACCCATAGATCTTTGGGTATATCCTTATGGTGACACAGTGCTTGTAATGCTCGGTGATGGGACAGGAGGGTTTACCGAGGGGTGGGTATATGGTGACGGCTCCGAATATTATTGCTCCTGTCAGTTTGTTTATCTTGGTGATCTTGATATCGATACCATCCTTGATATGTGTGTGCCGTGTTATGCAGGTTTCATGGTGTTCCAGGGAGTGGGTGACGGGACTTTCTCTGATCCGGAACATTATGTAGTCAATTTCCCGCCGCCTGGTTCTGTATGTCAACAATATTGTACTTTTGGCGATTTCGATGAAGACGGTTACAATGATATTGCCATTACCGGAGATGCCAGTATGGATCCACCGTCAACCTATATTTTTCTGAATCAGCAGGATGGCACATTTGTGCAGGAACCTTATGACGATGGATATTTTGGTGCTGAGACAGAACAAATTGCCACTGCAGACCTTGATCTCAATGGCCACCTTGATCTTTCTGTAGCAGGTGGTGGATCGATTTCCGGATATGGTGACGGAACATTCAATGGAGAATGGAGTGAGTATTTATCCTATTATCCTTATCCTTGGCGTAAGTTTGTATTTATGGATATTGATCTGGATGGAGATCTGGACCTTGCTGACGGTTATGGAAAAATATTTTCGAACACAACCATCACCCAGGGCTGCGAAGAGGAAACTTCAGGTCCTTTTACCGGACTGTATCTTTCTGCCTCGCCGAATCCTTTCTCAACCTGTGTGAATATTGAAGTAACAGGATACTCTGATGATTCAGGGAATCTTCAGATATTCGATCTTTCCGGTAGGTTTGTTAATGAGCTTGAGCCTGTTACTGGTGATGGAGAAGCGGTTTTCATGTGGGATGGAATATCCTCCGGTGGTTCGGACCTTCCTTCAGGTATTTACACAGCCAGATTGAATTCGGGGATAAATACAACTTCTGTAACTCTGCTGAAACTTAGCAATTAGGGTCGCGCCTCAAAACTTAGCATTCTTTACATTTAGGGTCAGGCCGCAAAGGTGGCAGGTGATTGTTCTTCCATTAACTCGGCTAGAAGACGAGAACTGCTTGAAGAAATAACCGGTATTATAGAGAACGAGTACATCTTCTGACCTTGACTTTTTCACTGAATTCAAGCAGTTTACCGGTTCCCTTCAGTAGTTTTGCATCCGTAATATCCTCCAGCGTTGCGGGAGTTATTTAGAAAGCAGGACTTCCAGGGATGGAATAGCTTTCGGATCAGCAGAAAGCAGTTCTTGTAAGTAGGTGTGTTCCAGCGATATTCTTCTAAAGAATCACTGGGAAAGCCGGTGCAATGGCACTGGTTTAAGAAGTTTGCTTGATCAATGGAGGTTCAAGAAAGTGAAGACCTATTCGGCCAAGACCGGAGAAATTGAGAGAAAATGGTGGCTGGTTGATGCCGCAGGACACTCTCCTGGAAGATTGGCCTCGACAATTGCCATTATACTTCAGGGCAAAAACAAGCCGGTATATACTCCGCATATCGATACCGGTGATTTCATTATTGTCACAAATGTTGAAAAAATGCGGTTTACGGGTAGAAAGCTTGAGCAGAAAGAGTACCATCGTCATACAGGATATCCTGGTGGCAGGAAGGTTACTCGGATGATAGAACTGCTTGATAAGCATCCTGACAGAATTCTCAGAAAAGCTGTTCGGGGAATGCTGCCAAAGAACAGACTTGCTCGAAAGCAGATCAGGAAGCTGAAGATATATGCGGGAAATGAACACCCGCACGAAGCTCAGGTACCACAGATTCTCAAAATTAATGTTTCCAGGGAGGTGAGATGAAGCAGTACATAGGTGTAGGAAGACGGAAAAGAGCAACTGCAAGGTGCTACCTGAAGCCTGGAAACGGTAAGATTAAGGTTAACCACAGAGATCCAGGAGAGTATTTTACTCTTCGCAGGCAGTTCGAGCATGCTTTTGAGCCGCTTGAAACAGTCGGAGTATCGAACAAGTACGATCTGCTTGTCAATGTTAACGGTGGTGGTATTACCGGACAGGCTGGTGCAATCAGACTCGGAATAGCAAGAGCTCTGGTTACGATAGATCCCGAATTCAGACCTTTGCTGAAATCGGAAGGTATGCTTCGGCGAGACCCAAGGATAGTTGAGAGAAAGAAATACGGTCAGCCGAAAGCAAGAAAGCGCTTCCAGTTCTCAAAACGATAAAACACAGGTGTGCCTGATATCTTTCTGTCTCATCTGAACACACACGGTTGGTGGTGATGACCTCGGTGTCTCCTGTACACGGAGATTGGTTCAATCAAACTGACCGGTGGATAACCGAAAGGACAATTAAATGGAAATACCTTCCATGCAGGAAATGCTGGAAGCCGGAATTCACTTCGGTCACCAGAAAAGCCGATGGAACCCGAAGATGCGGAATTACATCTTCATGGCTCGAAACGGTATTCATATCATTGATCTCAAAAAGTCCAGAGCTCTTCTGGAGGATGCCTCCAATCTGATTGCAAGAACTGTCGCGTCCGGGAAAAGCATTCTTTTCGTTGCCACCAAGAAGCAGGGAAGGGAATGCCTGAAGGAGCACGCCATCAGATGTGGTCAGTACTATGTTACTGAAAGATGGATGGGTGGCATGCTCACCAATTTCAAAACCATTTCCAAAGGCATAGAAACTCTGATTGAACTTGAAAAAGCTGAGAAGGAAGGGTTTCCTGCAAGCATGACAAAAAAGGAGATTCTTAAAAAAAGAAGGCAAAGGGAAAAACTGGAGAAGGATCTTACAGGTATTCGCCACATGAAAAAGCTGCCTGGAGCAATTGTGGTTGTCGATATCAAGAAGGAGCAGATCGCTGTTCGTGAAGCAAGGAAACTTAATATTCCCTGTATCGGAATAGTTGATACGAATTGTGATCCGACGGAAGTTGATTATCCGATTCCGGGAAACGATGATGCAATCAAATCTATTTCGTTGATTATCGGTACTCTGGCTGATTACGTCCTTCTTGGTGCTGAAGGGGCTGCTCCTGATATTTCGATGGAGAAACTGATCCCGACGGATGATACCACTGACGCCGTTGAATCTGAAGAGAAGAAAACAGCCGCTGCCAAACCTGAGAAGAAAACAGCCGCTGCCAAACCTGAGAAGAAGACAGCCGCTGCCAAACCTGAGAAGAAGACAGCAGCTGCCAAACCTGAGAAGAAGACAGCAGCTGCCAAACCTGAGAAGAAGACAGCAGCTGCCAAACCTGAGAAGAAGACAGCCGCTG
>DAOWJX010000211.1 GCA_030640155.1 Candidatus Aegiribacteria sp.
CAGCGCATCACAAACTATCGCTTACCAGAAAGCAATTGATAATAACAGGATCGTTGTTGAGACTCTTAATGAAATGCGAAAACTGTCCAACCTCATTCTCGAAGCCACTACTGAAGGGGTAAGAAAGAGAAAAATATCAGCATCAATATGAAATACAACACTATAGGCTTAAGTTAGTGCCATTCGTGCCTGTCACTATTTATTCAAAGCGGTTGCGGGAGAGAAATATTCAGCGGATGAATAGAAGGACCTGGGGACACGCAGCAGAGCGTTATGTTCTTTGGGGACACGCACCAAAGCGTGCATGTCCCCAATGCGGTGCAGCTTGACGGATAACATTAAAGAGTGTATTGAGTTCAACGTCTGTTAACAAGGTGAGATAGCTGGGGGTATCATGACCAAAGAAGAGCTTGCATGTGAAGTGGCTGAAAGAACCGGTGTGAGTCGAAAAGATACGCGGACTGTTCTTACTGCGTTGCTGGAAACCATCACTGAGCGCTTGTGTGCCGGGGAGACTATTTACCTTCGAGGGTTCGGCTGTTTTGAATCAAAGGAAGGGAGAAAAAGGAGAGCACGCGATCCGCAGGGCGATGGCATAATTGAGATACCTCCTCGAATACGACCTGTATTCAGACCATATAATGATCTGAAGCAGTCCATACAGGCAAAGCTAGGTAAAAAGATCAAGGTCGATTTTCTCTGCCTTACCGCAAAGAATGCGATAAAGGTATCCGTTGTCGGAAAATTCAATAACTGGAATGAAAACAGAAATCCTATGCAAAGACTTCCTGACGGCAGTTGGGTAGCGGAGATAGATACGGTTTCAGGACAAACTTTGAAATACAAGTACTGGATTGATGGTAAGCTGGAGAGCGATCCGGCATTTCCCGCTGACTCAAATGGCAACACCATGAGGCAGATATAATGGCAACAAGAAGACGGCAATCAGCAAGAAGAAGAACTCTGAAGCGGAAAGTAAATCGTCTGCGTAATATCTCTGTTGTCCTTCTTTTCTTCCTTGGTGTTGCTCTCGCTATCATACTTGCGATCCCCGCGACTTCCATTACTGATAAGATTCGCGGGTTTCTCCTTGGGCATCTGGGTTATTTATCCATCCTGCTTCCACTGTTTCTTTTCCAGACCGGAGCCTGGCTGCTTGATCTAAGGATGAAAAAAGCCGGATTCAGGATTCTATCAGGAATAGCTGTCATCGGATATTTCTTCACGGCTGTTATTGACCTGGTGATAAGCCGCCTGTCCTATGGTTTTCATGATATTCCCGGAGGCAGTATTGCAGGCGGGCTCGGTGATATCCTTATCCCGCTCACCGGAGCTCCAATCACGTTTCTGATTCTGTTCACAGCATTTGTAGCATCCCTTGTAGCTTTCACAGGTTGGGATATTGGCAGAGATTTCCAGTCTCTCGCAGACAGTTTTTCAGGACTGCTCGGCGGTATGAAGCAGAAGAGGAAAAAGAGTAAGACTACTCGATTAAAAGGAGAATCCGTAGCTTCTACATCAAACGCCTGGTCAAGAGAACAGAGCGAAGAAGCGGTTACTGATCTTCCATTTCTGAAGGAAGAGATCACTGTCGAGCCTTCCAGTGATAAAAAACCCGTACCTGTTTCCAGAAAACCAAGAACCGTCATTAGAAAAGATCAGCAGGATATGTCCGGTTTTGTCATTCCCCCCATTTCCTGTCTTGACCTGCCTGATGAGCGTTTAAGGAAGAGAACTTCACCTCAGATGATGAAGGAACAGGGTGAACTCCTTGTTGAAAAGCTTGATGATTTCGGGATTGAATGCCGTATTGAGAACAGTTATCCCGGTCCTGTGATTACCAGATTTGAAGTCACTCCCGGACCAGGCATTAAAGTGAACAGATTCGTATCTCTTTCGGATGATCTAGCTCTGGCTCTTAAGGCCCGCAGAATTCGCATCCTCGCTCCCATACCGGGGAAGGGAGCTGTGGGAATTGAAGTTCCAAATCCTTTTCCGGAAACTGTTTATCTGAGAGAGATAATGGATTCGATTACAAATCAGCATCTGCCGATTGCGCTCGGGAAAAAGATCGAAGGAGAGCCGTTCGTTGCCGATATAACCACCATGCCTCATCTTCTGATAGCGGGAGCTACAGGTTCGGGAAAGAGTATCTGCATGCACTCTATAATCGTGTCCCTTCTTCTGACCAGGACTCCGGCAGAAGTCAGACTTGCGATGATTGACCCGAAAATGCTGGAACTTTCCATCTACGAAGGCATCCCGCATCTTTGGGCGCCCGTAATTCTGGAAACAGACAAAGCGACTTTGCTGCTTGATGCGCTCGTTTCAGAGATGGAAACCCGATATAAAAGACTCTCCAGGATTGGAGTGCGATCCATTACTGAGTTTAACGCAAGAATTTCAGCAGAGTCTGAAGATGAACGTATTCCATTTATTGTTGTATTCATAGATGAGCTGGCCGATCTTATGTTCACCGTATCGAGGGAAGTTGAACCAGCCATTGCGAGGCTTGCTCATATGGCCAGAGCTGTAGGTATTCATATGGTTCTTGCTACACAGCGACCTTCAGTTGATGTTATCACAGGTGTGATAAAGGCGAACTTCCCGTCAAGGATCGCATTCAACGTCCAATCGAAAACCGATTCACGCACAATTCTGGATATGAATGGTGCGGAAAAGCTTCTTGGTAAGGGCGATATGCTGTTCCTTCCAACAGCAACACCCGAACCGGTTAGAATCCACGGTTCGTTTATCACGACTGAAGAAATCAGAACAATCGTTGAGCATTTAAGAGATCAGCCTGAAATTCCATTTGAATTTGAACTTCCTGATGATATTGGCGGGAACCTTATGGATCCATGCGCGATAAAGATTGATGACCCGCTTTTTGAAAAAGCGAAACAGGTTGTTGTTCACACTCAGCAGGGTTCAGTGTCCATTATTCAGAGAAGGCTGAGAGTTGGATACTCCCGTGCAGCCAGTCTGATCGATATGCTGGAGCAGGCGGGTGTTGTGGGTCCGTTTCAGGGCAGCAAAGCAAGAGACGTCCTTATAACTCCGGACGAGCTGGAGGGAACCGGTGAAAGTGATGAATAGAGTATCAATTGTTTTACTTGCCATTCTTGTGATTACCACATCATGTGGTCAGGGAAACGAGAATGTTGATCGGTCCGATCTGACCGTTGGTGATGATGATGCATCGATCTTTGCGAGAGCTTCACAGCAGTATTTCAGAGGAAGTCTTTCCAGTTCCAGAGAGAACTTCAACAGCCTCATTTACCGTTTTCCTGATTCACCGCTCAATCATGACGCACAGCTTGCGGTACGAAAAATTGATTTTGAACTGTCCGGGAATCCGGATATGTCTGTGCCTGCGGATCAGAATCATGTTGAATTAATTCCATTTCCAAATGTTGCTCTTGTCAGCTCTCCCGCCGTGTCTGCGAGTATTATTCAGCTGGAAACACTTCTGATTTCCGCCGGTGCTTCACCTGTTATCGTAGAGGATTACGGTGCGCCGGATGTTACACTTGTTCTTTACCCTGAGGGTTATCTTCTTCAGGCAAATATTGTATCTGATTCATTATCCTCCTGGCTTTCATCACATTCTTCAGTACCGGTTCAGCCCGGTGGGGATATCATCTCGACTGTTGCGCCTGACCATCAGGGAGTTGTAATCGTTATCGGAACGGATGCGATTGTTGGCACTTCATTTAACAGGTCCTTGAATTGAACCCCTGTTAACCCGGTTTTTGAAAGGACTGAGCAGGTATGCTGTATATTGCACTATTTTCTTCAATTATCGCTGTCTCTCCGCTGGAACCATTGCTTGAGAAGATGCAGAATACCATTTTCATGACCGGTTTCTTTTCTCAGACGGATACCTGGGCATTGACCCTTGAGGAGGAAATATCTTCAGGTATGATGTACATCGCTCATCCGGATCTGTTTCTTCTTGAGTACACCGATCCTCAAGGCGCTGGAACTGGATACGATGGATCATATTTCTTTACAATTGAACCTGATATAAGGCAGGTGATAATCTATCCCGGGCGGGAACCCGGGAATTTCCTTCATATGATTGAAAAATGTGCTGATTCATCTGCTGCGGAAACGATTGAATACAACAACGACAGCCTGCTTGTACTTCTGGAGGGAGATTTCGGAGAGGGTATAATCCTCATGGAAGTTGGATTTACAGCATCGGACAGTCTGCCGTTCCTTTTCGGAACAACCGATGTAAACGGCAACAGCACGTCATATCGCATGTGGAATATCAAGATTGAAAGCAGTTTTCCCGAGGGTATTTTTGATTTGGTCGTTCCTGATGGTTATGCAGTTATCAATCCTGGGGAGATATAGGGTTGCCCTCTGTTTTTCTGCTTACTCTCGGATGTCCGAAGAACGAAGCTGACTCCGATTCATTTGCCGGTTGTTTTTCTGCTGCAGGCTGGAAGATAGTTGATAACTCTGAAAAAGCGGATCTCCTCCTCCTTAATACATGTGCGTTCATTCAACCTGCTGTTGAAGAGTCACTTGAAGCGATAGCTGAGGCTATGGAGTGGAAAAACCGTAAAACCGGCAGAAAACTCATCCTTGCGGGTTGTCTGCCCGGCAGATATCGGAACGACAATTCCGGCGGACTGGAAGATTTTGAACTGATTACAGGTCCCGGTGATACAACTGCGCTGATGAAGTATCTCTCAGTTTCCGATTTCTCCGGACCGGTTCCGGTTGAAAGTATTTATCACAGATATCTTAAAATTTCCGAGGGATGCTCAAACAATTGTTCCTATTGCACAATTCCCCTTATCAGAGGGCGGCGCGAGGACAGGAGTTTTGAGGACATACTGCGTGATGCCGGACATCTGGCGGAACAGGATGTTCTGGAGATTGGAATTGTCGGTCAGGATACCGGCAGCTGGAAAAGCAGCAGAGGTGGAATCTCACAGCTGGTTTCCCACCTTGCATCAACTTATCCGCATATATGGTTCAGACTCTATTACATCCACCCGGCGCATTTTCCGGATGAATTTACTGTTCTTATCGAGAAGTATCCCAACATCATGCCATATATTGATATGCCCATTCAGCATGTTTCTGACGCTGTTCTGGAACGGATGGGACGTCCTTATACGGAAAAATATCTCAGAAATATTTTTGAGAGCTTCGATAAATCGGATACGGAACTTGCCGTTAGAACAACTGTGATTGTAGGATATCCGGGTGAAACGGATACTGATTTTGACAGGCTGATTGGTTTTCTTTCTGATTATGATTGTCTCAGAACGATCTCAGCATTTCCATACTGGCCTGAGGAGGGAACAAGTGAGTATTCCAGAAAAACTACCGGAGATCTGCCTTGGCCGGATACAGTGCAGTCAAGGTTGATGGGGATTGGTGATGTATCGGATCAGCTTTATATGACCTGGGCAGAAAGGATTGAAGGGAAAGTAATAGAAGTTCTTGCAGATACAGCGGAATTTGGACACGGACGACTGGATGCGCCTGTCGTGGATGGAGTGTGCAGCTTTGACAGGATTGTCGAACCTGGGCAGATAATCAAATGCCGCGTAAGCGAATGCTTTGGATCGGAGATGCTTGTTGAAGTATTACGGTAAAACCGGGAGTGGCGTTGGGATTGCTCTGGTTTTATCTTTAGTTCTATTGTGGGTCTGCATTAGTATTATTGCCTGAAGCCAGCGAAACCTGCTTCTGGTATGGTGTTCAACTGAGAATATGAAGGAACTTAAATGAATACAATTCTGCTGACAATTGTTCTTGCTCTTACACCGTCAAACATGGAACTGGCTGAAGAGGCGCTTGTAATATCAAGTGAAGCTCTTTCAGACATTCTCGAATCTTATGATGTTCAGGTTGTTATGATTGAAGTTCTAGGTGAACATGCGGGAGGATGGTTCGTAGAGCAGACACTTACTTCCGTGCTCTGTGAGAATGGTATCTCGATCATCAGCTCAGTATCCGATTCATCACTCCGCTCTTTCGATCACCTGATGATTCGACCAATGGAAGTCGTTGTAGAATACGGAGATATCAGCAGATCATGGCTGATTGGAAACAAACGCATTGAGAGGATTGCTCGATGCGAACTTTCAGCAACTCTGGTTGACTCAGACGGAAAGATTGTTACAACCGCCAGAACGAATGGTACCGCAGAAGACGTGGTTGCATGGTCTGATGCCTCTACCCTCAGTGGGTCTCTGGAATGGGAATGGCTGTCCAGGGAGCTGCCTGAAGATTCGGGTTCTTCCATTCTGGAACCTTTGATTGTCTCCGGTGTGGTTGCCAGCCTTGTCTATCTCTTCTATTCCAGCAGAGCAGATTAGAAAAGCAAATTGATTTCTACTCCCCTGACCCGTTTCATGACAGCCCTCTTCACAACTGCTGTTTTGCTTTCGGTATCATTTGCCTGCGATAATCATCCCGGTACTGACAGTCTGGATGAAGCAAGACTGCTCAGGCAGTCAGGACGGTATGTACAGTCTGTAATGCTTTTTGAAGAACTGGTGGCACGGGGAGACAGCCAACCCGGGTTACTGCTGGAATTTGCGGAAACAGCCGTTCTTGCGGCTCAGGCGGAGAGAAGCTCCCTTTATAGACAGAAAGCCAGGGAAGCAGTTCTTATACTCTCTGAGCATCCTGGCGATATTGATCC
>DAOWJX010000099.1 GCA_030640155.1 Candidatus Aegiribacteria sp.
CTGCCTGACTGCTGTCCTCCACGAGATCCAGAATAGCCTGTGCCTGTTCGGGTGTCATCTCATTGATATGCGGTGGAGGTTGCTGCTCATCCTGCTGATCTTCGTTCTGATCCTGCTGATCTTCGTTCTGATCCTGCTGGTCTTCATCCTGATCCTGCTGATCTTCATCCTGATCCTGTTGATCTTCATCCTGGTCCTGCTGATCTTCATCCTGATCCTGTTGATCTTCATCCTGGTCCTGCTGGTCTTCGGGGGGTTCATGATTATCAAGCCAGTTAAGCCCTGCTTCAAGTCCGATCTTTTCGCATTGCAGAGAGAGGCCATCTGATACAGCAATTCGAAGAGAATTCACTGATGACTCCACTCCGGAATAGTCATCTCCCTGGATGGCAAGCGCGAGTGAAGTAAGATCTCTTGCAAGCAGGAGTGTGTCTTCTCCCACATCAGTGATATCCGCGGAAAGAATTGAATCGGCAGCTGAAAGAGAACCAGCCATGAATTGAGATGAAGCAAGATTATATAGTATTCTTCCCCTTTCCGGCATCCTTGAAAAGAGATCCAACCAGGCTCCAGTCGAACTCGAATACTGCTCATCAAGAAAGTACTGTGCTGCGATTTCCGCTATTTCAGAAGGTGCAAGATTGCTCTGAAGCTGAAGTATCATGAGAAGGAGGATCATTTTCCCCTTCTCTCAACAATAGTTGCGAGAGAGAAGAATAAAAGAGCAGCTCCAAGAAAGTACTGGAATCTCCTGGTCGAAGTGGAACCACCTGCTGCAAGCTCACTGTTTTCTTCGGAAATGTGCTCCAGAAAAACCTGAACAATAATCGAAAGATCATCTGTCTGGGATAGTGGGAGATATACCCCCCCTGTTTCATGAGCCAGCTCCATGAGAGATTCTTCCTCGAGAACTGTTCTCACTGTATCTCCTTCCGTATCAAGGAGAACACCTCCATTTTCAAGAGGTACTGTCATCTCAACAGGCCCTCCAACTCCAAGTGTTATAAGACGCATATTGTTTGCTTTCGCGGTCTCTACAGCGCTTGCAGTCGCGTAATCATGAAACCCTCCATCACTGAATACTATTCCAATCCGGGCTTCAAGATCCATTTTAGGCAGCGCGGAAACCATTACGTCCACCAGGTTTCCAAGCTGTGTTCCGCGGGCAATATCTGAGTTGCTCCAGGTGTTATCCGGAAGTCTGCTCAGGAGAAATTCTCTGTCCAGAGTAAGAGGAGATGCGAGTCTGGAGCTTCCGGAGAATATCACGAGAGCTATTCGAACATCATCAAGCTCTTCGATCAGTCTTCTTATCTCGGTATTTGCCCTGACAATCCTGGATGGGGCTTCATCCAGAGATGCCATGGATTGCGAGATATCCAGAGCTATTACGAGATTTTTCCCTCCTGTTGATACTATGGCTGATGATTGACCCCAGGTTGGACCACTCAGAGCTATTACCGAAAGAATCAAACCGGTCACCCAGAGGATAAGTGAAAAGTATCTCTCAGGTGGAGGGTGAATTCTGACTCTGTCCCAGAGGACAGGTCTGACGAAAACTCTTAACAGTTTCGTTTCAGTACTAAACCACTTTATCCTCAACCACCAGTATACCGGTGCCAGAAGAAGCAGAAGAAGGAGAAAAGGGTGCTGGAATCCCATCAGTCACCCACAACCTTGAAAACGCGCCATTTTAGAACACTTGAAACCGCAAGAAGTATCAATCCCCATAAAAGGAATTGCATATAAGAATCTCTGTATACGAAAAGACCTTCGGGAGGAAGAGTAGAAGCTTCAAGTGAATCAATTGCGCAGTAGACCTCATCAAGTTCCTGTAGCGATTCAACACTGAAAAGCCTGCCTCCATTCAATCTGGCGATCTCCGAGAGAGTTTGCCTGTCAACTCCCAGCCCTTCTTCGGAAGAAGGAGTACCGATGGCGACGGTATATACTCTCAAGCTGTCCCCGTGAATGGTATTAACCGCTTTCGCTACAGTAATGGGATCAACCTGGGAGGATGTGTCTTCACCGTCTGATATGAGGACTATCACTCTCCTTGCAGTCTGTGAATAGTCAAAACCTCTGGCTGCGACAGCAAGACCTGCTCCGATTGCTGTTCCATCCTGCAACGTGCCGATTGAGGCATTCTGAATGAATCTTTCGAGGGTTGAATGATCAAATGTTGGCGGACAGATAGTTCTCGGTTGTTCAGCGTAGATAACCAATCCTATTCTGTCGTTTGGTCTTCCTTTAATAAATGTCAAAGCTGCTTTTTTAGCGGCGGCCAGTCTGCTTGGATAGTAATCGCTCTGAGTCATGCTTCCTGAGACATCCAGAGTTATGATGATATCCAATCCCTCGCCAGCTTCTGGAAGTCTTTCAAAGCCGTGCTGCGGCCGTGCGAGTGCGACGAACAGAAGTGCGAACCCGCCCCATTGCAGAAGGCTGGATACTCTATTACCAGAATTGCTGTTTAAGAAGGGAAAGGAAAAAGGTCCGGTGTATGTCTGAGACCGTGTCTTAATCTTTCTGATGAAGAACTGAAGAATAATAAGAACCAGTGGAAACCCCAATAAAGCCGGTAGAAACTGGAAATTCATCAAAGGTGCCAGTCCCTTCTGATGGAAGCCAGTTTCGATGTGAATCTTTCAGCTCTTTCTCTTGAACCACCCCATGACGCGTATCTCTGAAGGGTGATCTCATCAATGAGTTCAGTGGAGTCTTTAGCAAAATTACTACCGTCCTCCTCCGAGCGGGCAAGTCTAATAATCTGTTTCCAGGTAAGGGCACGGTTGGATATTCTGAAGCGGAATGAAACGGTGTTCCTGAGTAATTCGTCCACATTCCTGTAATACGTAATCCAGTCGCCGTTTGCGAACGCCAGCGAATCAAGCAGTGCCTTTACTTCATCCAGAGGAGAGAGCAATATCTTTTCCTCCGCATGTATATCCTCCGTGATTAATAACTTTTTCTTTTTTCTGTAGTACAACCACAAAGAAACAGCCAGAATCGTAATAGCAGCGATCAATAGCATTGGAAACAGCCACGGAGTTGAGGGAGCTTTTCTCCATTCCTCCCAGAATTTATGTTGATTCAGGTAATTTTCAGGAAATCCAGGTGGAATAGCAATTACCAGAGGGGATGGGAAAACCGAAACTGTCCAGACTGAATCCGGCATGGTTCGCGGTACCAGAAGAACAGGAGGAGCAAAAAGTCCCTCAAGAGAGTCAGAATGTGCTCCAAGCGGAGGGAGATCAAGTGTGTCCATGGAAAGTGGAATAAGTGTCACAGTGCCACCATCCTGCTCAAGTACACACCAGTTCCCCGAAGATTCCAGCGATTCAACGATCCAGCCATCCGGTATGATGTATTCGAATGTTACTGGAACCCCGAGAGAACATGAAACGGTTTCATTTCCGGAGACAAGTGAAATCAACATAAGCAGATTTATCATCAACGGCGTCTCCGCTTTTTCCTGAGCTCAAAGAACCTTCGAAGAGGCAGTACAAGGTTATCAGCAGTTGAAATACTTATAAGGTCAAGTTTATTGTCTCTGCATAGTATTTCTCTTTCTGTCTGAACAAGGCGCACCTGATGGGCAAATTTATCTCTCCAGCTTCGGGAACTTGTATTGACAACCTGTTCTTTTCCTGTTTCCGGATAACGGAATCGGACTCGACCCATAGGCGGCAGGTGAAGTTCTCTCGGATCAAAAACGTGTATTCCTACAACATCATGTTTCCGTACAGTCGCACGAAGGAGTCTGCTGCCCCCCGGGATTCTGAAATCACTGATGATGAATACGAGAGCCCTTCTGTTGAGTACGCGTCCTATATACTTCAGAGCTTTATCAAGGTCTGCCGGTGCCTGTCTGTCAGGGACCTGAAGGATCCGTCGTACAAGACCCAGAGCGTGTTTCCTCCCCTTGTCAGGCGGGATGTATTCATGAATCCGGTCGGAAAAAGTGAGCATCCCGACACGATCATTGCTTTGTGAGGCTGAAAGTGCCAGTACA
>DAOWJX010000168.1 GCA_030640155.1 Candidatus Aegiribacteria sp.
AGACTCTTTATCTGGAAGGAGAGCTGGGAAACGCCATCGAGATAGAAACGATATCTCTCATGCGAACGATCCAGGGAGAGACCGAAGTTACACTCGATACTCTGGCAATTTATATGGGCTACTGTGACAGCGATGAACTTGGAAATGTATTCGCTGACAATTACAGGCCAGGAACTATGACAGAGGTTTTCTGGGAGGAGAACTTCACTGTCTACGCTCCGGATCCTGATTCATGGTTTTCCATTGATCTGGAAACGCCCTTTTTCTATGATGGATCAGCAAACCTGATCATTGAATACGGATGGCCTGACGGACACGGCGCTGTTTTCAATTACAACTGGGATGATGACGTGGCCAGATCACTCATACAGGGCTGGGGCAGCTCAACAGGATCAACTGGCCTGGGATGTCCGCATTTGCTCCTGACCGGTTCACTGAATCTGGAGCCCTTAACTTTCGGAGCCATCAAAGCAATGTTCATACCTTGATTTTCAGGGGTTGGATCAGGACAGTGAACGCTTCCCGAAGAACGGATGCAATGCAGGCAAGCCCAAAGGGGAAATAGAGTGAGTGCTTTCCACGTGCTTCATTAAGGATATACAAGTATTACTTTCAGAAAGAGCTCCTTTCAGAGCTTCTGCGGAAACAAAAATATGTTCTGTTTCCCGGTCGTTGCCTCCCGGATTTCACTTGCGTAGTTTTGATAATGCGGATATTCGAAACAGGAGTATCGCCTGTGGTTGACGCGTATTTCATCAGTCGCAGGACATATCGTTAACCGGCCGGCCGGTATTCCCAGGTTGTGAATGCAGTAAGTGGAAGAGTATCGATGCATCGGGGCGCAATGATTTTTACGGTTTTGCGGAATCCGTAAGTAAACTGATTGGAGCAGGGAGATGAAAAACGTTTTAGGGACAATGTTGCTAATCTGCGGGATGGTCGCACTTCTTGTTGTGGCCTGCGGCGGGGGAGAGCCTGAGGAACAGAGAGAAACCACCGGTGATACTCCGGGGGAAATAGAGGAGCAGGGAGAATCCGCTGAAACTCCTGTTGAGATCCAGGAAGGTTCGAATAACACTGCAGCCGATGCGATTGTGCTGGTTGAAGGCGTTACGGAAGGAGAACTCGAGCTGGAAGAAACGGATGACTGGTATATTTTCAGCGTTGATGGTGGAGAAATTTTTAACCTGTCTTTTAGTCCTTCGAACGAAGCTGAAGGAATCAATTTTGGAATACTTGATGGTGAACTGGACAACATGTGGACGGAATGGGATGTAAAGCCACCTGTCAGCAAGGAATTCAACTATATGACGCCCGCGGAATTTACCGGTGATTATTACGTACATGTATTCCAGGGAAGCCCCGGTGGTTACACACTGGAACTTACGAAGGTAATGCAGAATGACGGGATTTCAGGCGCTGACGCCGGCGGAAGGGCACCAGATGCGCTTGAAATTACACTGGGAGAGACAGTGGGAGGTATCATGGGTGATCTGGATGAATCGGACTGGTATTCCTTTGAGATCCCATCCGGCAGTATTCTTGAGATATCATTTACTCCCGGATATGATTCTGAAGGCGCAAATGTCGAATTCCTTGATACTGAAATCGATAACATCTGGACGGAATGGGACGTTTACGCGGGTGTGACGATAACAAGGTCGATGATAATGAGCAGTTCGTCGGGAGGCATCTATTACATCAGTGTCTTCAAAGGTACGAATGGAACGTACAGTCTGACGGTTACTGCCGTTTCTCAGAATGATGCAGGGAGCGGTGACGATGCCGGAGACAGAGCTGTTGATGCTGTTACACTGGAAACAGGGCAGCCAGCCGATGGTGTTATCGGTGATTATGACGAAAAAGACTGGTACATCGTCGAAGTTTATGAAGGGCAGAACCTGATCTTCCTTGTTACTCCGGACGCGGGCGGAGAAAGCCTGAACGCGGAACTGTGCGATCCCGATCAGGACGTAATCAAAACCGAATGGGACATTGCTCCCGGAGTTACCTGTGAATTCAATCTTCCTGATGATGCAGTGGCTGGAACTTACTATCTCAATATTTTCAAGGGCGGTAACGGGAGCTATACGTTACTGGCAGAAGAGATATAAAGGAAAAGAATACTGAGGAATGACTGAATGGTGTTTTCAATAAAGCGAATCCTCGGATCTGATCAGGATAATCCTGAATAGATAGCTGATCTTGCTGAACTGGCGCGAGAGGAGGAAAAAGAAGAGAACAAATGATTTACTTTAATGATTGACTTTGTAGGGATAATTCATATTATTCCACTGCGTGGAATGATTTGAGGTCTATTGCAACCACGTTAAAAAAAGTGCTAAAAAGCCGATAGCAACCTCAGGCCGCCGGCAGGCGGCTTTTTTCTTCGGCTGTCAGATTGGAAGGGTTTAATAGTCATGGGAAGACTGTTTACCAGCGAATCCGTTTCCGAAGGTCATCCGGATAAAATCTGTGACCAGATATCAGATGCTGTTCTTGACGCTCACCTTGCCGTTGATCCAAATGCTCATGTGGCCTGTGAAACCCTGGTAACTACTAATTTCTGCCTGCTGGCGGGTGAAGTAAAGAGCCATGCCCAGGTGAATTATGAGAAAGTCGCCAGAGATACTATCAGGTCTATTGGCTATGATCAGCCTGATCTGGGTTTTCATTTTGATGAAAATACATACCGAATCAGAATACATTCTCAGTCTCCGGATATTGACCATGGTGTTGTAGACAATAAGGGAGCTGGAGATCAGGGATTGATGTTCGGATTTGCCTGTTGCGAGACTGAAGTGCATATGCCTTACCCGATACAGCTTGCTCACCGGCTTCTCGAAAAACTCAGGGAAGTAC
>DAOWJX010000245.1 GCA_030640155.1 Candidatus Aegiribacteria sp.
CAATCTCGACGAGATTGCCGGAGTGGCTTTCTTTTCTCCGTTCCATTTTCATCGTGTGTTTCGTGGAATGGTTGGAGAAACGCTGGGAAGTCTTATCAGGCGCCTGAGACTTGAAAAGGCTGCTTAAAGAAGTTGAGCCGGTCATGCTGATTGCGATGAGAGCTGGTTATGACTCGAACCAGTCTTTCACAAGAGCTTTTAGAACAGCATTCGGTGAAACTCCATCTGATTTCAGAAGGTATCGGAAAAGCATTCCGCTTATCCAGGCTCCCTCAGGATATCACTTCATGCCGGAAAAGGGTATACAGTCGTTCAATCCAATTCGGAGAGGAAATATCACCATGGAAGGTCGAATAGTAGAACTGGAACCAATGAGGATATTGAGTGTGAAACACAAGGGGGTATACTTCAAGATAGATGAAGGCTTCGAGAAACTCAGCGATATTGTTACAAAGAATGGTATAGACGTAAGAAAAAGTCAGTGGCTGGGTATCTTCTGGGATGATCCTGAAACAGTTCCCGAGGAGGAACTGCGTTCCGAAGCCTGTGTTACCATTGAAGGTGATATTGAGATTCCTGATGGTGTAGAAGCTGAAGCAGGTGAGATTCCCGGAGGGCAGTACGCAACAACAAGGCATTTAGGATCGTATAAGGGAATTGGAAAGTCATGGGGAGAACTCTGTGGAATCTGGATACCCCATAACGGGTACAAGCCTAGGGAGAGCGCTTGTTTTGAAATTTATGTTAAAGGATCTGAGTGCACCGATGATAAATCGGAGTACATTACAGACCTCTATGAGCCTATAGAACCAGTTTAAGTTCCATTTATTCAACAGATCGGCATATGTATTTGTACCGACTGGAAGTCACTTAAATAGAGGAAGGGAATATGTACTACAGGAGTATTTTTATACTGATACTGATTGTATTGATAACATCGGATGCAGCTTCGGATAATTTCAGTACCGCTATGAGCTTTAACAGTGCTGTGGAGGCAGCGACTGCCATAGAGACCTTTAATCCCGATACAGGTTTTGATCTTCCAGGAGCCGTTCTGCTTGAGGACAGTGTACTTTATACTGACAGCGTTTATCGTCACTTCTACTTTGCTGTTCCGCTCTCCTACGAATCAGGAATCCCCGCGCCATTGATGGTTTGGCTTCATGGTGGCGTAAGTACACGGGAACTCGGTGATTGCGAACCGGAAGTGCTCACGGAATATCACCTCATACCCGCGATGCTTCAGAGAGGATTTATTCTTGTATTCCCCTGTGCTCAGAGCGGGGCGGTATGGTGGGATTCGGTTGGTCAACAGGGAATTATGGATATAGTTGCCGCTCTCAAGCACAGGCTCAATGTCGATGACTCGCGGGTATTCATTGGCGGGTTTTCAGATGGAGCTTCCGGTAGCTGGGCGCTGATGATGCTGCAGCCCTCTCCGTTTGCGGGTTATCTTGCCTTCTCAGGACATCTGGGAGTAGCCGCCATCGATGGTGATCGAGCCACATACCTTTCAAGCCTCTCCAACCGTTCGGGCATTGCATCTCACACTGACGAGGACGGTCTGTACCCTTCAGCGGTCATGTCTCCTTCAGTTGAACTTGCGCGGGAGGCAGGAGCTGAGATAGCATACTACACTTTCGAGGGTTACGGACACGATGCCGATTACCTGCCCCTGCTTGAGGAAGATGTCATGGTCTTCATCGACACAACATGCAGGGAGCGCTTTCCGGAGCATCTTATCTGGAGAACCGGAGAACCGTCAGGATGCGATTGGTTAATGGTGGATTCAATCATTCCATGGCCTGTACTGACGGAGGATACCGACAAAAACATGGTTCTTGTCTCTGAAAGGATAACCATAGGTTTCATGCCTGACTGGGAGGCGGAGGGTGACGGTATTCCTGTAGTACAGGTTCTCGATGGTGATACCCCTGCGAACAGGATAGATCTGAAGGCGGATGATGTGATAATCGGTTTTCAGGATTGTCCAGTAAAGGATTTAGAAGACCTCTTCCTGCTCATGTCTGAGATGTCTCCAGGAGATCATTTCACCATGGATGTGAAAAGAGGTAGGGAGCAGATACATCTGACAGGCAACCTCAACCCGACGGAGTACTACTGGTTGTTTCCTCGCAGCGCGCCCTCCGTGAGAGTGGAAGCGGTCTACGCCGATAATTTCTTCGATATTGAAGTGAATAGACTATGTGTTCTCCGATTATTGCTCCATCCGGATATGATTGATCCTGATAGGGAGGTTACCGTATTGTGCAACGGTTACCAGATATACTGCGGATCAGTTGAGATGGACCCGGACATGGCGGTAGCTACATATGCGAGAACCGGTGATCGCCAACGTCCCTGGGCAGGTGAACTGATACTGGATCTGGAGGAATTACTGATGCACAGGTTTGCAGATCGCTGAAGTAAGCGGATTGATTTATGGGACCTCTCCGTATTCGGCATCGACAGAAATGGAAATTCCTCCTCTGATTCCGAAGTCGGCGATAACTCTGCACCATCGTGGATCCAGAGCTCTCACAAGATCATCAAGAATCATGTTGGCTACGTGCTCATGGAAAACGCTTTCATTCCTGAAGGACCAGAAATAGAGTTTCAGCGATTTGGACTCGACGATCTTTCTGTCAGGTACGTACTCGATGGAGATCGAGGCAAAATCCGGCTGACCGGTTTGGGGACAGAGGCAGGTAAACTCATCACAGGTCAGTGTTACGATATAATTACGGTCGGGATGATGGTTAGGGAATACTTCCAGTTCTTTTGAAGGAAGATTCTTCCCTCCCAGGGTTGTAAGTCCTTCCAGATCAGAATTGTCAGTCATGGGATAGTATACTCCATTCCTTTGTAAATCTCGGGTCCAGAACCGGCTGAGCAGTATCCTTTACAGGTTTCCGCCACTTTTCCGTATTAAAATTTTGCCTCTGCCAGATTTCAATACTTTCTACGATGAACCGCCATCTCCACTCCGGTTCTGTGCTTTTCCATTCAACAACTTCATCATAAAGCCTGTAGGGAGATCTCCCATGCCGGACCTTTTCCAGAAGTAGAAGTTTTCCGGCCAGCCAGTCAGTACATGCTTCCGGAAGGGATGTCTTTTGATTCATCTGTCTTTTACACCGTGCCTGAAGAACTGCTCCAAGTTCATTGTCAGTTCCGCAGAGTTTCAGGCACTTACTGAAATCATTTCTTGCCTCGGAAAGTCTGTAAACAGGTCCCATCCTCAACCGGGCGGCTGAATCAGGATTGTCTGCTTCCTCATACAGATTCGCAGCTTTATCGAACAGCTTTTCTGCTTCCTCCCATTTGCGGGCTCTGCACAGAACATTAGCAAGAATCGAGTATCCTGCAGGCCATAACGGATAATCTGAGATAAGATTTTCACCCGAAGCAACAGCGGCAGAAATGTTGCCAAGTTCAGTAAGAAGCTGAATCTCCCTTTTCCGCAACTTGCGAAGACTGGAAAGTTCCTTCTCAGAGGTGATTCTATTCCGGATTGATAGCAGCTGTCTTCCAAGCTGTCCCGTTGTCGTCACTTGAAATGGAACCCCTTTTCACAAATTACTCTTCTGCATGCCTCGACTACATCCGGGTCGTAAAGTATGCTGGAATTCAGAGAGATCTCTTCAATAGCACTTTCAAGACCGGGAATGGATCTGTATAGTCTATGTGATGTCATGGCTTCCACCACATCAGCTACCGCAATGATTCTTGCCTCGATCAGGATATCCTCACCTTTAAGCCCATTTGGATAACCCGACCCATCATACAATTCCTGATGCTGTAATACCACATCGGCAACAGGCCATGGAAACTCCACTCCAGAAAGTATTTCATATCCGATCTGTGGATGTGTCTGTACGATTTCCTGTTCGAGCTCGGAGAGCTGTCCCGATCGGGAGAGAATCTCCTGAGGTATGCTGATCTTGCCGATATCGTGAACAAGAGAGATCATAAATACAGCTTCGACCCTGTTTTCATCGAATCCCAGTTCAATTGCTATCAGTCTCGCAAGCTCCGCAACTCTCAACTGATGTCCGGATGTATAAGGATCTTTTGATTCGATTATCCTTGAGAGAGTATAAATGGTTCCTTCCACGCTCTTCTTAAGCTTCCGCATGCTTTCCTGAAGTTCAATTGTGCGATTTTTCACACGTTCTTCGAGAAGGCGCTCTTGAGCAACCAGCTGGCTTTCCACAAGCTTTCGATCATTGATTTCCCTACGCAGTTCTACATTTCTCAGATAGTACAGCTCTGCTTCTTTCTCTTTCTGTTCAGTTTCATACCTGATCTGAAGCTTGGCGATAGTCTCAGCGCTTTTATCACTGAATATCTCCTTCGTCAGGGAACTGAACTTCTTATAGAACAGAAAAGCCTTCTCATAGTCACCCATTGCTTTGTAAAGATTGGAAAGCTCCTTGTAGCAGTCTGATTCATAAATTCTGGCTCCGATACCGGTGGAAATCCGCAGGGCCCGATTAAAGTATTCCAGAGCCTCCTCATACTTGTCACGGAGAGTCATGATAATGCCTATTTTGTTACAATTGTTGGAGATATTTTTTTCATCACCGATATCTTCCTCAAGGGAGAGTGATTTCCTGTAGTATTCAAGAGCAGGTGTGAATTCTTTCAGCTTCATATGGATATCTCCGATATTGCTGTATGAAATCGCTATGCCCTGCTTATCATCCAGTTCTTCCTTCAGCTTTAGAGATTTCGTGTAGTAATTTACTGCGCTTTCCAGATTTCCGCGTTCCTTTGCCAGAATTCCCATGTTGTTATAGGACTTAGCCAACCCCCGTACGTCTCCGGTATCTTCCCTGATCCTGAGGGCTTTCAGATAGTAGTATTCAGCCTTCTCCAGATCATTGCGTTTTCGGAAAACAACACCAATGCAGTTCAGGGAATGAGCGATACAATTTCTATCATTGATCTCCTCATAAATCCTGACCGCCTTCAGATGATGATCAAGGGCAAGGTCAAATCTGCTCTGATCGCTGTATACAACTCCAATATTAGTGTGTGTTCTAGCGATACCGGCTCTGTTATCAAGTTCAGTGAAAATTTCACGGGCGATATTGAAATGCTCCATGCTTTCATAGTATTTACCTCTGAAGGCGAATGTAATACCGATAACATTATTGCTTCTTGCCTCACCCTTTCTGTATCCGATTCTTTCAGAAAGAACAATGGCTTCCATGGCGTAAGCCTCAGCGATTAATGGCTTGGATCTGTACAGAGCCCCGGCAAGTTCATTCAGCAAATCGACTCTTGCCCGACCGGTTTTCCCGGAAGGAGGTTTTGAACGCATCTTTTTCAATCTCCGTTTAAGAGTCTCCATATCAGTATTCAAACGTTTGAACTCACCTTCCAGGTAACCCTAATCAAAACTGAATCCTTTCTCACATATCACTTTCTTGCAGGCCCTGACAATATCCCTGTCATAAAGGATACCCTCATTATCAGTTATTTCCCGTACAGCTTCCTTCAAACCCAGAATCGCTCTGTACGGACGATGAGATGACATTGCTTCAATGACATCCGCAACACATATGATCCGTGCTTCTATCTTTATATCATTTGCTTTCAGACCGCGCGGGTAGCCTGATCCATCAATGTATTCATGATGTTCTCTGACAATTTCAGCTATTGGCCAGGGAAAGTTTATTTCACTGAGAATACTATATCCCGCCTGAGGGTGGATATGGATCATTTTCATTTCCAGGTCACTCAGGATTCCTGGTTTACTCAGTATCTCCTGCGGTATATTGATTTTTCCGATATCGTGAACAAGCGATGCTATATGTATCGCTTCGATCTTTTCCTCAGGCAGCCCCATCTCCCTGGCGATGGCGCTGGCCAGTTTTGCGACCCTGATCTGATGCCCGGAAGTGTAGGGATCCCTCAGTTCCGTGATCTTCGAGATAAGCACTATTGTTCCCTGAAAGCCACGTTCGAGTTTATTGTAACTGTTCTTTAGCTCGATTGTTCGTTCATTGATCGGTTCTTCCAGCTGATCCTGGTGTTTTCTGAGTTCCTCCTCGAAGTGTATGCGCTCAGATATCTCGTCCTGCAACTCGATGTTCTTCAGTTTGTATATCGCAGCCTCTTTTTTCTTCTTTTCAGTTTCGAATTTGATCTGAAGCTGAATCATGTTTTTTGAGCTTTCATCACTGAATACTTTATGAGAGAGGTCATTGTATTTTTTGTAATATTCAAGCGCTCCACCGAAATCGCCCATTTCTTTGCACAGATTTGAAAGGTTCTCGTATGCACATATCTCGCGATATTTCGCGTCAGTTTCTCTGGCGATCTTAAGTGCCTGATCCAGATAGAGTCTGGCCTGCTTGAATTCCCCCTGAACCGTGAGCAGCTCTCCCAGATTGTTACATGACGCTGCCAGTCCGGTTTTGTACTCGATTCGATAGAATATTTCATAAGCTCTCTTGAATTGCTCCTGCGCGGCAGTGAGGTCACCCTTGAACTTAAGAATTATGCCGATATTATTGAATGAAGTGGCAATTCCAAGGTCATCATCCAGTTCAGTGAAAGATTGCAGAGACCTTTCAGCAAACTTCAGCGCCTTATCGAAATCCCCCTGATCCTGGTATATGTTACCGATATTGTTGTTTGTTGTCGCACTTCCTTTTTTATCACCAATTTCTTCACTTATTGCGAGAGATCTTAAGTAGTACTTCAGTGCATTGCTATGATCTTTACTCTTCCCGTAGATGATGCCGATAGAATTAAGTGCGCTGAAAATACCGGGTTTATCGTTGGTATCCTCATAAATTGCAAGAGCTTTCAAACTGAAATCAAGGGCTTTCTCATACTCGCCTCTGTATGAGTACGAAATACCCTTAATCCTGTAACATTTAGCATGATGTATTTCAATTTCAAGCTTCTGAGCTATCAATAGAGCCTGCTCAGCCAGGTTGCAGGCTTCATCAGGATCTGTTTTATAAAGGATTTCTGCCAGATCAAGAAGAACTGTAATCTCTTTCTCAGATTGATTGCTATCGGATTTGCGAATATTCGCGAGTTTCTTCTGAAGCATCTCGATATTACTGTTGATCAGCGGACCTCCCTTTTGTTCAGGCAGGAACCCGGATATTTATGAAGTAACCCCTAAGTTCTATAGGTACTATTAGCAATAATAGATTTTTCAGCAAAGCGGAAGTCTATCCCAGAAGATGAGAGAACAGTATTCGGAAACCAAGAAAGATAAGCAGTGCTCCTCCGAAAATTTCCATCCGCTGTCCGAATACGGCCCCCAGCCGGTGCCCCAGCTTAATCGCCGTCAGTGAAAGAACGACGGTTACGATACCGATCAATGCGCTGGGATACCAGATACTCACTTCCAGCACAGCGAAGCTCAGCCCGACCGCAAAAGCATCAATACTTGTAGCGATTGAGAGCATGATAAGAGTATAACCACGGGTGGGATCTGTTTTCGAACTCAGTTCGGATGGCTTCAGGCCCGATCGTATCATCCTGATTCCAACAAGGGCAAGCAGAACGAAAGCAATCCAGTGATCGTAAGAAGAAATACTGCTTAACAAACTCCTGCCGAGAAACCAGCCGAGAACAGGCATCAGAAACTGGAAAAATCCGAAATGGAACGACAAACGGAAAATTGCTCTGGAATCCTTTGTGTATCCGGAAGAAGCCGCTGCAAATGATATGGCAGTTGTGTCCAGGCCGAGTCCGACAGCCAGGAGAATTATTTCAACAGTATTCATGCAGTCATTCCATGTTGCAGTTAAAGAGTTTGTTTCGATCTATCTATGAATTCGCTGTCAGGAATATCTGAAATAAAAACGGTTCAAGTCCATGGCAAACAGGATTGTTCTACAGAACCCTCCAAAGCTTGATGCCCATACTGAAACTTTCAACCCCGATTAATTAAGCTATACTCTGATCCGCATATCTCACCAGAGTTACTACTGCTGTGATGATCAGTGAGCCAGACCGTTGGACGGTATCCGTCCGCTGGAAATCCCGGTGATATTGGGTTATTAATAAGACTGATTATTCTGTTACACTTGACCGGGCTGGAGAAAATGATTCTGAATAGGAAGATGAATTTGTTGCCTATTGAAAGTTTTTTTAAATGACTGGACTTTTACTGAATGAACCGGGAATATGAGCATAAAAACTCTTTATGAGGGTCATTACAGAGCACTTGAGACAGATTTTCTGGAACTTGCCGGG
>DAOWJX010000040.1 GCA_030640155.1 Candidatus Aegiribacteria sp.
ATACACTACATAAAGGCGGATATTCGTGACATTGAATCGGTTGGAGACGTCCTCGCCGCTGTTGTAAGTAATGGAGCCAATTCCATAACCGGAGTCAGCTTCTTCGTTGAAGACACTTCCGCATTGTACGAGGAAGCAAGACAACGCGCAGCAGAACACGCTCTTGATAAAGCACAACAGCTTGCTGACTGCTTCGGAATAAAGTTGGGTGACATTTCCAGCGTCAGTGAGTGGACAAACAACTACTATTACGGCGATTACGGAGCTTATGATAACTACGGTGGCGGTCTGGGTTATTATGCCGGCGCTCCATCAATCACTCCTGGAGCTTACTCTATTTCAGTGGAGGTATCTGCTACCTTCACGATTGAAGAGTAGTTTTGATTCGGGGAGTCGTTATTTCGTTGTTATTTGTGCTGGCTACCGTTGCCGGTGCAGATATGTACAGTACAACACCGGATTCAGCGGTGCTGAATACCTGGAATGCTTTGCTGAACGGCTCCCCGCAAGAATTTCTCACAACTCTGGAAAGCGGTTGTGCTGAACAGATCATGCAGGAATGCACTGAATATCTTCATCTGATGCAGACGATGCCTTATGTGGAACTGGGAACGATATTCGCAGAGATGAGACTGGAAGCAGCCCCGGGAGAAATTGAGTTCTGGGATAACACCACAGTTCTGGAGATGATTCTGTCAGCTCCAGAACATGCTTATATCCTTGACAAGAGTATTCTGCTAATAGACAGTCTTCAGAGTGGGAACAGCACCGCTATTGTGTTTATTACACTGGATATTAGCGGGATCGGAAATACACTCCTGGAAATCCCCGTTGTCTCTAAAACCGCTGGCTGGCAGGTTACAGGGATTGATCCGATCGTTTCGTCCGTCCTGGAATCCGTTATTACTCAATAAGAAACTTGACAAACGGCATATTTCTGAGATAAACTGATAGAACAATGGAAATATTTGCCGTTATCCAGCTTGTTCTGTTATCGCAGTCACCGGTCATTACGGAAATTGCAGCCAATCCCCTTGTGGAGGTGTCTGGTGAATTCGTTGAGATATTCAATCCTTCATCTGACCCACTATGCTTAAACGGATTCAGCATCACAGACGGAGATGCTCTAGATGAACTCGTCCCATGGGATGAAACCATCTATGGTTCTTTTCCACACGCTGGAATGCTTCTCGGAACCGATACCATTCCCGCAGAAGGATTCGCCCTCGTTTTTGAACTTGATTATCCTGACAATCCCGTATATGAGATACCTCCCGGAACACTCATTCTCACAACCGCTGATCACGCGATCTGCAATGGTCTAGCGGCATCCTCCGATCCTCTTACCCTCTTTAACTCCGGTGGTACCGCAGACAGTAATTCTGTAAGCACATACGGTACGCCTGTCAATTCGGATATATGGCAGGAAAGGGACGATGACGGTCTTGACGGAATACCTTTCGACCCCGGTGAAGGCTTCACAGTTGAACGATTCCCATGGTCATCTCCTGATGGGGAAGGATTCTGGCTCACAGGACCTGAAGGGGGCACACCTGGTACCCATGCTGAAGCTCCGCCTGACACTCTGAATATCTCCTGCGACAGTGTCTGGACTGATCCTGTAGAACCTCCTGCCGGAACTCCGTTTGAAATACTGGCTTCCTTCACGTGCTGGGGTAATGTTTCTCCATCGAACGGTACTCTGATCCTTTTTCTGGACAGCCAGGGGGATTCCATAGCAACTCCTGACGAGATTCTTGCTGAATTCCCGGCAACCTGGCTTGAACCGGGCTCAACACATACGTTCACTACGGGAACGATGCTGGATCAGGGCTGGTACCTTCCATCAGCTCTTGCTGAAGTACCGCAGGATGAGTACCCGCTCGATGATTTCAGATCCATCACCACAGCAATAGGAGGAGGTGTAGATCCTGTTATCACAGAAGTATTATGTAACCCCATTGAAGAGGATTATGGCGAATTCATCGAGATATACTATCCCGGTCCAGGTATCTTCCCCCTGGCCGGATGCTCTTTCACCGATGGGGACGCCCTGGACGTAATCGCAACATGGTCTGGAACTCAGCTCACTGATCCTGATGCCGTCTATGCGGCATACTTACCAGCAGATGGATACGCTCTTGTTCTGGATCCGGAGTACATTTACGGAATACAGCCATACGATCTGGCTGAATCAACTTTCGTATTCACTGTGGGTAACACAACAATCGGCAACGGGCTTACCGGAACGGATCCAATCACATTATACGATCTGTATGGAATCACTCAGATTAATGTTCTTTCAACATATGGGACACCATTGCTTTTCGATGATCCACTCATGTGCGACGATGACGGTCTGGATGGCATTCCATACGATCCGGGGGAACACTTCAGCGTGCAGCGAAGACTGTTCAACCTTCCGGATGAAGAATTTTCATGGGTAACTTCACCTGAGGGAGGAACGCCAGGTGCTCCATCGGAGTATTCCGACACAACTGATGCTGCGATTGATTCTCTGATGATAACTCCTCCAGATCCTGAACCGGGTAATTCACTTCTCATTACAGCTTTCTTTTCAAACAGAGGAACAATACCATTTTCAGAAGCTGAAGTAACCATTTTTCTTGACATGAACGCTGATTCTATTGCGCAACCTTATGAAATCCTCCTGACAGAGCTTACGGATTCTCTCTATCCTGGAGAAGATAAAAGCATCTCCGTAACAATCAGCGCACCTGAAACCGGCTGTTATCCTGCTGCTGCACGGATATCTCTTGAGAGCGATCTCGTACCGGAAAACGATTTCATGTATGAAAGTTTCACTACCGGAGGCGGTGTTCCTCTGGTCATTTCAGAGGTTCTCTGCAACCCGTCCAGCGAGGATCACGATGAATTCATTGAAATATGGTTCCCCGGTCCGGGTGTATTCGACGTTTCCGGATGCAGCTTTACTGACGGCGATGCGCTGGATGTAGTAATTCCATGGAACAGCGAATACGGAATCCTGCAGGACCCCGATGTGATATGCAGCCAGTTCCTTCTCGCTGATTGTTTCGCTGTTATCCTTGATCGAGAATACACCGACGGGTTCCAGCCTTATGACTTCCCTTCCGGTACTGTCATTCTCACTACAGGTAATACCACCCTCGGAGACGGTCTCTCACAGAATGATCCTGTTTCACTATATGCATCCAGCGGCACAGCCTCTTCCGATGTAATGTCAACTTATGGAACCCCTGTGGATTCAGACGAACCGTTACTGAGAGATGATGACGGATTGGATGAAATACCTTTTGATCCAGGCGAGGACAACAGCGCACAGCGCAAAGATTTGAGCGCACCTGATGTTTTCAATAACTGGATAACATCTAACGATGGCCCGACTCCGGGAGCCCCTCCCCCGTTCATTGTAGAGGGAATGAATGCGGCATCCATCGGTATGACTTGCGCTCCTCCGATGGGACCTGACAGTGAAAATACCGTTCTCACGGCGCTGTTCACCAACTCCGGAACCGATACTATTCCCTCAGGTGACCTCTCAATAGATTTCTACAGTGACGAAGATCAGAGCGGAACCCCATCAGAGAATGAACTGATTGACAGTTATGTATGCGGTACGGTTACCCCTGGTGATTCGATTGAAGCGAACTGCCAGTGGATGTCATGTCCGGGAGAAATGCTTCTGCTCGCTGTAGCCATCTGTGCCTCAGATTCTTTCCCCTCGGATGATACAACATCATGCATCTGGAACACACACGGTTCAGTTGTACTCAATGAGATTATGTACAGTCCGGCACCCGGAGAACCAGAATGGGTTGAGATTATCAACAGATCGGGAAACCCTGTTCAATTATCAGGCTGGACATTCGAAGATTCATATAATCAGGTTGTTTTCTGCGATGACACTCTGTTTCTCCCACCGGACAGCTTCGCCGTGATAGTATCTGATTCCTCCATGTTCAGGGAATCATGGGCAAATGTTGAATGCCCCGTTTTACAGCCATCAAGCTGGCCCACACTGAATAACAGCACACAACAGGGAGAAGAATGGGCAGATCAGCTGATTCTGAGAGATATCACCGGTCAGGTAACAGATTACGTACCATACGATGACGACTGGGGCGGTGCAGCTGGAATAAGCCTTGAAAAGCTGAATCCGGAGTTCAATGGATACGACTCGGCAAGCTGGAGCGGATGTATGTCAGGAGGTACACCGGGGAATGAAAACAGCTGTACTTCGGGAAGCACCGGTGGTGAGTTCCTTGAATTCCATCCCAATCCCTTCTCTCCTGATGGTGATGGGCGTGACGATCTGCTCACGATTGAAATGAACTTCAACAGCCCTGAAAACGAAATCACACTTGAAATCTACAATGTGCAGGGTCGATTGATTCGGAAGCTCCTGAATAGAGAGATCTGCGGCAACTCAAGAGTTATCATATGGGATGGAACCGGTGAGGACGGTCGGAGACTCGTGATTGGGCGTTATATTATCTTTCTTGGTTCAAGAACCACAGCTACTGGCGAATTTCGCGAAGCCTGCGAAGTAGTTATCCTGGCACGACCTCTATAGGGTCGTTGTCTATTTCGTCAATTTATTGTTCTAATATACGCTCTGATATCTATTAAAGTTTTTGTTTTAGCTTTTCGAGCATATCAGCAGTCATGGAATCAAGGTCCCAGTCCGGTTCCCAACCCCATTCTTTCCTGGCCAGGGAATCATCTATGCTGCTTGGCCAGGTATCCGCTATTTCCTGCCTGAAATCAGGTTCATAGGTAACTTCGAAGCCGGGAATGAATTTACTTATACTCTCCGCAATATCTCCCGCCGTCACAGAAAGAGCTCCGACATTGAAATCACTGTGGTGAGAGAGATTATCAAAATCAGCATCCGCAAGATCAAGAGTCGCTTTTATACAGTCCGGCATGTACATCATCGGAAGCATGGTATTCCTCCGTACGAAGCAGGTGTATCTGCCTTCTTCTACTGCCTTGTAGTAGATCTCAACAGCATAATCCGTAGTACCTCCTCCAGGAGAAGTTTCCGAGGAGATGATTCCTGGATAGCGCAATCCCCTGACATCAACACCGAACCTTTGCACGTAATAATCACACAGAAGTTCTCCCGATACTTTTGTCACACCGTATATGGTTTTCGGACGGAGAATGGTTTTCTGAGGTGTATTTTCCCTTGGGGTTTCAGGGCCGAAGGCAGCGATAGAGCTTGGAATTATCACTCTTACAAGTGATTCTTCCCTTGCTGTTTCAAGGATATTCAAAGTACCATCCATATTCACGCTCCAGCAAAGCAAAGGGTTCTTCTCTCCCGTTGCGGACAGAACGGCGGCCATATGGAAAATAGTATCGATCTTCTTGTCACGCACAAGGTTTGAAATAGCTTCAATATCGGTCACATCCAGAATGCTCCAGGGACCTCCGTTCACTACTGTGCTGTTTTCATCTGATTTGATATCCGAAGCAATAACATTATCGGAGCCGTAGCGTTTCCTGAGTTCAACAGTAAGTTCAGATCCGATCTGTCCAAGAGCACCTGTTACAAGAATCCTTTGAATATCCCTGGCCATGTTCACCCTCCATTAAGCGACGACTGTACTTGATACAGATTATAGGTTAAATAGTATTAATATACTGACAATTAGTTGACTAAATAGACTACGTCCCTGATTCTGGTGCCGACTGTAATTCTATCCAGCTCCGTCTGATTCAATACAATTCCGAACGCAGTATACCTGCCGTCCAACCTGCCATGATCATCCAGCATTATGAAGAACTGGCTGCCTCCCGTATTCAATCCCGCATCAGCCATTCCAAGGACTCCTCTTCCAAAATGCCTGAGGCTTCGCTCATTAGGCAGTACGTAACCGGGGCCTCCGGTTCCAACGCCCTCAGGACAACCTGCCTGGGCTACGAATCCCGGAATAACTCTGTGGAAATAGACACCGTCATAGAAATCTGTTTCGGCAAGATTCCAGAAACTGCTGCATGTAATCGGCGCTGTTTTCCCCCATAGAAGAACTGTGAAATCTCCCACATCTGTCCTTATCACAACTGTATCCGGTAATGAAATACTGTCAGGTTCAAACGGAAGTTCGTATTGGGTCCATTCGACTGTTTCCGATTCCTGATCCTCTTCGGATTCATCCTCGCCCTTCAGTCTGCCCGTCAGTAAAGCAACATATTCTTCAATCAGCACCTGATCGGAATAGTTTTCCCGAAGAGTTGAAATCCTGAGCAATACATCTTCTGCTTTCTTGAAATCACCGGTATCGACAAGATACCAGGCCCATGAAATGGGAATAACCCAGTATTGATCCGATATCCAGTTCTCTTCCAGCAGCGAATCAACAGGTATTGAATCGTTCAGCCATGCGGTCTGTGCAGCAGCTCTCCTGCCGGGAGCCTGATGAGCCATCAGTTCTCGAAGAAGAACAGTATCAGCGACTGCAAGCTGTTCCGCAGCCAGGTTCCCAACCGGTCCGGGTGTGACAGCCAGATCGCGAAGCCGGTTTGCTCCGTCATTGAATCCAGCTTCGTTCCTGGCAATGGAAGCCGCAAGTGAGACATAGGGAACGGAGTCATTGACCAGCTCTCCGACTATGGATGGATCACAAACCTCAATCGCACTGAATCGAACAGCCCATATGGAATCATCCAGCATGCTCCCTGCTGTCTCGGGAGAACTGCATCCTGCAATGTAAATCCTATCAAGCACGGTATTCAATTCTAAGGAGGTAGAACTGTATTTAATATCAAGTGTACTGAAATATCGCGCTGAAGCGCTAAGCCCGGCCTCTTCTATCCTTGCGGGAGAAATATCTCCCGTGATATCAATACCCAGTTTTCCCAGAGCCTCAAGAGAAAGAGATCTTGTTTCGATTGGAATGAAGTCCCAGGTTGCTGAAATGATTTCCGCAAATGCTTCCAGGTTCAAGGGTTCTTCACCTTCCGCGAGAGTATGAAGAATCCTGTTGATAAACGCATCCATAAGCGCCGGGTTACCGATGATATCCTGTGAATCAGGAATCATTGATTCCGCCCCGAACTCAATCAGCACAGGTATCATTTCAGTTGAAAGCGGCACACCAAGCAGTCGAGCTGACCATGCTGCTTCAGCCGCACAGGTTGAATCCAACCCCATCATATGTGTCGCAAGACTGTCAGGGCTGAGCCAGTCAGGAATCCAACCGCTTCTTGCCATGAAAACCAGGACTTCCATGGGATCTTCTTGAAGAGCATCCAGAATTTCAACTGAATCCGGTGGGGCAAGCGAAAGTGTCCAGGCATTTATGCTCATGATAAGGCTCTGAAGCAAAATGGGAAGCATCCTAATCCTCTTCCTCTGTTCCGGTGCTGTCATTCAAGGACTCAATGTATTCAAGAATCAGATATTCAGCATTCTGCCGATCAGGTTCCATAACCATCACATAACCCCATATTGGATTCCATACTCTGGCAATGCCATTGTACATCGGGATCTGCCTGCTTCGGATTGCGGCTACTATTCCCTGGGTTTCGAGAAATGCCTTAATGGTCATCGCTTCCATTTCAGAAGAAGCTTCAAGCACCGATACCAGTTTAGTGTCATCAATTACTGCCATGTTTTACCTCCTGCGGAACAATAACGAATGATTTCATAATCCGCACTTGATTCTTAAATTGATTATGGTAGTGGTACGAATGATGGGGTGTCTGAAACCTGCGACAGATTGATTCTGAAACCGGCAGGCCAGGGCTGAGAACAGACCCTTTGAACCTGATCCGGATAATACCGGCGAAGGGAGAAACGACGGGAAGAACAATGAAAACAGCAATCGAAATGGCACGGCATGGAAAAGCGACCGCTGTAATAGAACAAACTGCTGAGCTGGAAAACGTTCCGGTTGATTTACTTGTAGAGGGTCTGGCTGATGGGACTATTGTAGTGCCTGCGAACAGAACGCACGATATCCTGAAGCCTTGCGCCATCGGGCGCGGAATGACAGTCAAGATAAACGCCAACATCGGCAGCTCAGCGGACAAGGAATCAACCGAAGTTGAACTCGAAAAACTCAGAGTAGCGGTTGCTCATGGCGCTGATACCGTTATGGACCTTTCTACAGGATCTGAATGGAAGACGATTCTAACCAGAATCATGGAAAGAAGCCCGGTTCCAATCGGCACAGTTCCACACTACCAGGTGTTTGGTGAAGCCATCCGAGAGAACAGGGATGTAAGCGATGTTACCGAGGAAGAT
>DAOWJX010000180.1 GCA_030640155.1 Candidatus Aegiribacteria sp.
TACCGGTAAGGACACAACTCCATTCATTGCGGAGCTTCTTGTACTGACCGAAGAGGTAACCGATTTCCCTGCCGCCGACTCCAATGTCTCCTGCAGGCACATCGGTATTAGGGCCGATGTGACGGAACAGTTCGGACATGAAACTCTGGCAGAAACGCATCACTTCAAGATCGGATTTGCCTTTGGGATCAAAGTCGCATCCACCCTTACCTCCACCCATAGGAATGGTGGTGAGAGCGTTCTTGAGAACCTGCTCGAAAGCGAGAAACTTCAGGATTCCGAGGTTAACACTGGGATGGAAGCGGAGTCCACCTTTATATGGTCCGATAGCACTGTTCATCTCAATTCGGAAACCGCGATTAACGTGTATTTCTCCATTGTCATCCACCCATGGGACTCTGAATAAAATCACACGTTCAGGCTCGACCATTCGCTCGACGATTCTGGCCTTGCGGTATTCAGGGTGTTTCTCAAGGACTACTTCGAGAGATTCAAGAACCTCCTGCACCGCCTGATGAAATTCTGGCTGTGCGGGGTCTTTCTCAACAATTTTCTGGTACAGTTCTTCAAGCATTATCTCGCTCTCCCTTCGAGGGTAAAGTGTTATTGAACAACGGATACTCAGGTCATCAACTATCTTTTAAACTACAGCTAGGATAGCTAGCCTAGCGATTCAAGGTAGGCATCGTCAAGTCGAACTTCTGACTACTGATTGGCGAAAGCCACTTGACTGAAATGTGTTATGCAAATATGGTGACCTCTACCTTTTTGTTTATGAGATTCGAGAAACATTTCCCGATTCGATTCAGATGTTACTGGTTTCAGAAGAAGAAACTTTTATTGCTCCCTGTTTTGGAGGTTTGATATGCACGAGATCCTTTTTAAAGAGGAGATTGGACCTGACATTCATCTATATCGGTTCCATGCGCCCGATGTGGCCAGGTATAGAAAGCCCGGCCAGTTCGTGATCGTGCGAATAAATGATGAGGGAGAGCGAATTCCGATTACTATAGCCGATGTGGACAGAGATGAAGGCAGTATAACTCTCATAGTGCAGTCAGTCGGGAAGACAACCCTGCAGATGGCCGGGATGAAAGTTGGAGACTCAATTCCGGACATAACCGGTCCTCTTGGAGTTCCGACACATATTGAGAAAGTAGGGAACGTACTTTGCGTTGGTGGCGGGATCGGGATTGCTCCATTGTATCCCGTTGCGAAAGCAATGAAGGATATTGGTAACCGCGTGATCAGTATACTCGGCGCGAGATCCTCAAACCTTCTGATTCTCGAGAAGGAAATGATAGATGTGAGTAACGAAGTGCTGATCACGACAGATGATGGAACAAAGGGTCGCAAAGGGCTGGTCACAGATGCTATAAAGGAACTTGTCGATCAGGGTGAGAAATTCGATCTGTGTGTCGCGATGGGACCGCCGATAATGATGAAATTTGTCAGCCTTCTTACGAAAGAGCTGGATATTCCAACGATCGTCAGCCTGAACCCGATCATGATCGATGGTACGGGTATGTGCGGAGGTTGCAGAGTTACAGTGGGGGGTGAGACGAAATTCGCCTGTGTGGACGGACCGGAGTTCGATGGACATCAGGTTGATTTCGACGAACTGATGAAACGTCTGACTATGTACGCACCTCATGAAAAACAATCGCTTGACCACTATTCATCTAAGACAGGATGCAGGCTTACCGGCACGTTGGAGGGGGATCAGGAATGAACATCAAGGAAAGACTTAAGATTCCGCCAACCCTGATGCCCGAACAGGATCCCGCCGAGCGGATCACCAATGTGGAAGAGGTCCCCCTTGGCTATACCCCTGAGATGGCTATGCTGGAAGCTAAGAGGTGCCTTCAATGCAAAACTGCGTTCTGTGTGGAAGGATGTCCTGTCGGAATAGATATCCCGGGTTTTATACAATTGATAGAGGACGGAGATTTCCGCGGAGCGATAAATAAGATGAAGGAGAAAAATCTGCTCCCAGCCATCTGCGGCAGGGTATGCCCGCAGGAGGAACAGTGCCAGCTGGTCTGCACGATTGGAAAGGTACAGAAAGATCCCTGCAAAGCCGTGATGATCGGAAAACTCGAGCGATTCATAGCGGACTGGGAACGGGAACAGGGAGAGTTTGATCTTCCGCCTGAAGTTAAACCCTCAGGCAGGAAGGTTGCCATCATCGGTGCAGGGCCTGCAGGTCTAACGGTTGCCGGCGACCTGATCAGGTTCGGACATGAAGTTACAGTGTTTGAAGCGCTTCACAAGGCTGGAGGAGTGCTGGTTTACGGTATTCCCGAATTCAGGCTCCCCAAAGCAATTGTCCAGGGAGAAGTTGATTATCTCGAAAAACTCGGGGTCAATTTCCGATACAATTTTGTAGTGGGCAAGACAGCTCCGGTGAGTCAGCTTATTGAGGATTATGACGCTGTGTTCATCGGGACAGGAGCAGGGCTTCCACGATTCATGAGAGTCGAAGGAGAAAACCTTCTGGGTGTTCTATCCGCAAATGAGTATCTGACAAGAGCCAACCTGATGAAAGCCTACAGTTTTCCGGAAACAGATACACCTATAGTAACCGGGAAGAAAGTAATCACTGTCGGTGGCGGAAATGTTGCTATGGACTGCGCCAGAACTGCACTGAGGATGGGCGCTGACAGATCACTTATTGTTTACCGCAGAGCAGAGGAGCAAATGCCGGCAAGGCTCGAAGAGATTCACCATGCCAGGGAAGAGGGAGTTGAATTCCACCTCCTGCAGAATCCCGTTCGTCTTATCGGGAATGAGGCAGGATGGATATCTGGAGCTTCCCTCATTAAAATGGAGCTGGGAGAACCTGACTCTTCAGGGAGGAGAAGACCTGTTCCCATTGAAGGGTCAGAGTTCATCGAAGAGACCGATGTGCTGATTGTTGCGATAGGTAACAGCCCAAATCCTCTTGTACCGGCTTCATTCCCGGAGCTGGAGGTCACCCGATGGGGTGGAGTTGTTGTCAACGAGGTAACCGGTCAAACCTCGGTTCCAGGTGTCTTTGCCGGAGGTGATATTGTGCTTGGTGCTGCGACGGTTATTCTCGCGATGGGACACGGCCGCCGTGCCGCACAGGCGATGAATCTCTACCTGAGTTCCGGTCGCTGGGTCGATCTGGACAAGGCAATGGACCTGTCCAGAGCCGAGGTTCGGTAACCTGTGATGTTCTTGACTTTGCTGAATGTGGAAAGTAGCGTTCCCCCATTCATTCAAACATGCCCTAACGGAGGAGGAATCCATTGAAAGGCCGCGTACTTATTATTGATGATGAAGCTGAGATTCGACGTAATCTTACGGTAGGTCTTACTCAGGAGGATTACACTGCCGTTGCTTGTCCTGATGGTATTTCCGCGATTCATGAACTGAACCGGTCTCGAGAAAAGGGTGTAGCCTACGATTATCTTATTACTGACATATTCATGCCGGATATTGATGGCCTGAAGATTCTTAAAGTGATAAAAAACCAGTATCCCGATCTTCCCGTTCTTGTAATTACAGGCTTCGGAGATGAGAGGTTGATGATGACCGCGCTTTCAGAACAGAATACCGGTTATCTCGACAAGCCATTTGAAATATCAGATCTCGTAGAGGCTCTTGAAGAATTGTCTCCGGGGAGAACCGGAATCTATGCAGAAGAAGCTTCAGCTGATGATGGTATGCGAGAATCAGTAAGTGCCTATCTGACCGTGAAGATCACGGAAGCTGACAGAAGCA
>DAOWJX010000279.1 GCA_030640155.1 Candidatus Aegiribacteria sp.
AATAATCGTTGTTGATGAGGAACATGACAGCAGTTACAAGCAGAACGAACTGCCAAGATACAACGGTCGTGATCTCGCGGTTGTCAGAAGTATGAGGGAAGGTATTCCAGTAATTCTTGGATCAGCAAGCCCTTCGATGGAATCCTACGGAAACGCTGTCAAAGGCAGGTACAACCTCTTGGAGCTTAAGGAAAGAATAGACGGTCTCCCTATGCCGGAAACCATCCTGGTTAACGCCGGCAGGATGAAGCATCCTCTTCTTTCAAATGAACTTCTGAGCGGAATAGGTAAAAGAACTGCAAAGGGAGAGCAGTGTATTGTTCTCATAAACAGAAGAGGTTTCTCTCCTACGCAGATGTGCAGGAACTGCGGACACCGCGAGGAGTGTCCCAACTGCGGTGTAACTCTTACTTACCATAGAAAGGGACAGGTTCTCAGATGTCACTATTGCGGACACTGGAAGGCGGCTTTGAAAAAATGTCCTATATGCGGTTTTGATGAGTTTTCCCATATGGGTCCTGGAATACAGAAAGTAGAAGAGGCGCTCGGGAAACTGCTTCCGCAAACCAGAGTCATAAGAATGGACGCTGACACAACAAGAGGTAAGAATGCTCACTGGGAAATTCTTGGCGCATTCGCACAGGGTTTTGGAGACGTACTTCTTGGAACTCAGATGGTTGCAAAAGGACATGATTTCCCGGGTGTAACGCTGGTTGGAATAATCGCTGCGGATATGGGGCTTGCCTT
The DNA here is from genome assembly GCA_030640155.1 of Candidatus Aegiribacteria sp. Classification (GTDB taxonomy): domain Bacteria; phylum Fermentibacterota; class Fermentibacteria; order Fermentibacterales; family JCC-6; genus Aegiribacteria. Next base: position 748 of record DAOWJX010000279.1, read on the forward strand.
TCCCGATTTTCGAGCAGCTGAGAGGACTTTCCAGCTGATCCTTCAGGTTGCTGGAAGGGCCGGCAGGGGATCTATCCCGGGAGAGGTTGTTTTGCAGACTATTGATATTGAGAACACGACCATCAGGACCGCTGCAAGACATGATTACAAAGATTTCTGGAAAGATGAAAGTAAGGTTCGTAAAGCTTTCGGATACCCGCCTTTCGGGTATCTCATCAGATTTGTCTGGAGTGGACTGGATAACGAAAAAGTCCGCAAAGCCGCACATTCAAGTGTGAAGGGAATTCAAATCGAAAATGTAAATGTTTCTCCTCCGCAGGAAGCCGCTTTCCCCAGAATCAACAGACGATGGAGATGGAGTTCACTTGCCAGATCATCATCAAGAAAATCGCTGGCCGAATTGTCGTGGCGAATTAGAGAACAGTTTGAAAGAATACCGCATCCGGGTGTACGCCTGGAAGTTGATGTAGACCCCCACAACCTCCTCTAGGGGACGCACCACACTTCATCAACTTACGCAAAAATAATTCCTTCTTCGAATTATGAGTAATCATTTTATTGAATAAATGAAAAGTAAATATGTGTTACAAGGTTAAGTTTCTGTTATTCTCTGAATTGCGGACTTCAATTCTTCTGTTGATCTAAATCGCCGTGCAGCAGATAAAACTCCTTGAGCACTCAAATTCAATATTTTACCTGTATCGACAAGACTCATCCCCAATTGATTCACAAGTGCATAACTCATGAATTCCCTCGCTCTTGATGAAGCTCTACTTCTACCTTTTGAAGTTAGGGTTGTATGAGATACCCCCCAATATTCTTTTATGAATTCCAGAAGTTTATCAATTATCTCATGTTCATGTTCGCGTTTTCTTAGAAATGAACCTTGTTGATCTTTGATCCTGGCATAGATATGCCTGGCGAAATCAATGTCTCCAAGTATTCTATGTTGAATATAACTACTTTTTTTCTGTTCTCTTACTTCCTCAAGCGAAAGTAATCCTTTAGAACCAAGAAGATATGAACCTTCAATCAATTCGCTGTCGGATAAGATTGGAATACTCTCATCTTCCTTAATGAATTTATTATACTGAGTTATCTTTTCATCTCTGTGACCTGATATCAAATCAAGAACTTCTTCTGATGCCTGCCAAGGGTAAAGTCCTTCAAAAAGGATTCCTATATGACCAGTCCATGGATATCTCCCTAACTCTTCAAGACTCGTTACAATTCCGGCCTTAAGAGGGTTGAGATGAATGTAGCGTATAAGTTTCAACAAGTATCGATCAGCTTGAACAAGTATTGATCTGTATCTATTCTGAAACAGATGACCTGCTCTGTCATACTTATGATTGAAATAATTTGCATGCCCTGTCAGCAGTTTCTGCATGAATTTGGCTAACGGTATATCTCCAGTACGGGTAAGAAAGTGGACATGATTTGGCATCAATGCCCAAGCATATACTGTAATCCCTGTCTGATCTATGCACTTTTCAAGACGAGAGATGAACCGTTTCCTGTCCCTGTCGTCCTTAAAGATAGACCCCTTTTCAATACCACGCACTATGACATGGTTTACTGCGTTCTTCCAATCCAATCGGTTTGTTCTTGGCATGATACTATTAGTGTACGAATAAAATGCTCAAATTTCAAGTGCCATTATTATTATTGAACGTAATAGAAATAATGTTATCTATTAATGCATAAATAGTAAATATATAATGATATTGTGTCATATAAGTTGAAGAAGTGTGCTACGTCCCTGAGAAGAAGTCGGATAGATACATGATCGAGTGGAAAAGAGTTGCTTCCGGACCATGTCCGGTTATTGTTTCGGCCTGCTCCATAAGGGTTCGAGCTTCGAACATGGGATTTCTTTCGTCTCTCTTTTCTGACGAGGACTTTACTTTTTCGACAAGATACCAGGCGCGACCGGTAAGCAGTCCTATCTGAGCGGCATCATCAAGCATTGTGTCAGAAGCTCCGGCAAGTAACGCACCCCCCTGTGCGGCGAATCGTGCTATTTGTCCGCTGGTGATTTCCCATGCAGACCTTCCATCAGGCACGATGGAAATATCTTCCTCCTGCTGGTCCAGTTTGAGCGACAGTCCGGCAAGCATTCCACGTACTCCTGTAGCCCGAACTGCTTCTGAAAGCAGCCTTGTGGCATGTCGACCACCACTTTCCGCAAGATGTTCCATTGCAAGAGCGAGAAGCGCATCTCCTGCAAGAATCGCTGTAACATCATCCTGTTTTTCAAGGAGATCGGGAACGGTGTAATGCATGGCTGCAAAACCAGGAAGAGTAAGATGTACTGAAATACCGGCTCGCAGCATCAGAGCAGCCACTGCGACAGGCATACCGGTAGCTCGCGGGTGACCACACCATTCCGAAGCAGCACACGCAAGCAAGCTGATTTCGAGATGATCACTGTGTGTTACACATGAGTGAAGGGCTTTTTGAAAAGAAGCAGGGATGTCAATCGCAGCCCTGTTGATCGCGCCAAGGGCAGCATCTCCAAGTTCACTTTTCAACTTTTCAAGCAAAGTTATATATCTTCTCTGGCGGAGGTCAGTTCGATTAATCTCCTGTTGAATTCATCTTGAGGGAAGGCTTCCTCGAGGATTCCTCCATGTGCAATACTGAAATTCCCTGTTTCCTCACTGACTACAACTGCAATTGCATCAGATACTTCGGTAATTCCTATCGCTGCCCTGTGACGTGTACCGAGAGCAGGTCGTGGTCTGTTGGATTTTGATCTGCCGAAAAATGTTCTTCTTGAGAGAGGAAGGATTGCTCTCGCTCCAACAATAGTACCATTATTAATAATGATTGCCCCATCATGCAGTACTCCGGGAGGTTGCAGCATTGCTGCTATCAGTGGGGGATCAATCTTGAGCTTGTTCAGCAGAACTGGATCACCATACACTTTTTCGAGGGATTCCTCCCTTTCAATTACAAATAGTCCTCCGAGCCGGTGCTTCCTCAGAAGAACACAGGATTCCACAAGTGCCTCAATGGTACTTTGCTCCAGTATATCCGCGTGACCATAGAATTTTCTGAGGTTTCGCCCCATAGTACCCAGAACGTCCTTGATTTCCTCGTGGAATATCACAACTACCGCGATAAAGAAAAGTGGAGTCAGGTTCTGTAGGAGATAGCTGAAAGTGAAAAATCCAAGTCCACCAAGAATATTCGCGAACAGGATTAGAATCATGAACATTAGAATGACCGGCATTGCCGGTGTATGCCAGAGGTATTTCAGCAGCATTCTAACAGCTAAAGCAATTATGATGATATTAGCGAGCTGGGCAAGCCAGAATCCACTTACAATTGCATGACCAAGCGGTTGTATCATTTTGCTCCGCTGCCCCTAACCTGACGTCCCGTACTCCAATGCACTGGTGATCCGAAGTACCTGAACTGTACCTTCAACATCATGCACTCGTACAATATCCGCACTACCTGAAGATAAGGCCGTAACTGCATGAGAACCAATCTCCCTTTCGAAAGGATCTTTCTTGCCAGTCAGCTGGCCGATAAAACTCTTCAGCGAGTGACCAAGCAGAACTCTGCATCCCAGCCATCTGAACTCCTCAAGCCTGGATATAATGCGAAGATTATCTTCCAGATTTTTCCCGAATCCAATTCCAGGATCGATAATAATCCTTTCTCTAAGTATTCCAGCTTCTGTCGCTACTTCAATTCGTTCTCTAAAAAATGAATAAATATCCTCGATAACATCTATATATACAGGATTATCCTGCATAGTCTCCGGAGTGCCTTTCATATGCATCAGAACAAGAGGAATCCCTGCTTCGGCAACTGTCTGCGCCATGGCTGGATCAGACAGAGCGGAAACATCGTTAATCATGGAAGCGCCTGCGGACAGGACTGCGCCGGCAACAGATGCATTTGCTGTATCAACTGAGATTACAGCTTCACAATCAGAGCTAAGAGACTCTATGATCGGGAGAAGACGATCAAGCTGAATATCCGCTGAAACAGGAAGGGATCCCGGACGTGTTGATTCAGCTCCTATGTCAATTATGGCTGCACCCTGACTAACCATCTGCCTCGCATGAATCAGAGCATCATCCGTATTCAGATATCTGCCTCCATCAGAAAATGAATCCGGAGTTACATTCAGTATTCCCATTATCAATGGCTTCCTGCGGAAATCAAGAACTTTCTTTCGAACGTGTATTATGTCAGGTATCACAGGGAAATCATCAAGCGCCTCTTTCAATTCACCCGCCAGTGCCGGAAGATCAAATGGCTGTCCATCAAGAGAAGCACAACCCCTTAGAATCTGCCTGGGTGTTCCGATTATCATCGCTTCAGTTTCCTTGATTCTGCAGGATACTGATCCTCGGGAAACGATAGCATCTGCTCCGCCCGAGAGCATGCACTGCTTCAGAATATTAGCTGCTGTTGAAGGAAGATACCCGGTGGAAAAAACAAACACTCTGCATTTGAGCGAGAGTCTGTCCCAGGTTTCAGGATCGGCACCGATAAGTGCAAGTTCTCTCTGCCAGTCTTCATCAGTTACAAGATGCAGTTTTCTGAGCCGCATTCAGATAACCTTGATTCCCCTTCCAATAAGCGCCAGAGCCTCATTACGGGTTTCCAGCTTCTTCAAATAACCCCGCATGGCGGATGTTACTATTCTGGAATCTCTTTTCTTTACCCCCCGCATGGCCAGGCACATATGCTCCGCTTCCATAACAACCATAACGCCCTTGGCAGACAGTTCTTTCATCAACCTGTCTGCGATTTCCGTGGTGAGCCTTTCCTGAATAGTAGGGCGGGCGGCCATGATTTCCACGGTTTCCACAATTGAACTCAAGCCGGCTATACGGTCATTCGATGGGAGGTAGACAATATCGCATCTGCCAATGAAAGGTAGGAGATGATGCTCACACAATGAAGAGAAACTGATATCTTTAACGATAATCATCTCATTCTGGTCTTTGCATGACATCGTTGTGACTGGCTTAATCTCATCAGGATTCACACCACGACATAGTTCGGCCATTGATCTGGCCATGCGAGCTGGAGTTTCTCTCAGGCCATCTCTATCAGGATTCTCCCCCACTCCCTCCAGAATCAGCCTTACTCCCTGTTCTATCTTCTTCAGATCCATCATCTTTTTGATCATCCTCTTCAGGTTCGGTCTTCTCTTCTATAGAATCAGGATTATTAATACCATCTGAACTGGTTGGCAGCGTAGGAATCGGTCCCATGTCCGGGCGAAGTTCCTGGAAAATGGAGTTGATCTCCGAGCTGGAAATCGTTTCCTTCTCAAGCAGCTGCTCAGCAATACGTTCCACGATATCCTTGTTATCGTTCAGGATAACACGCGCAGTGCTGTATGCTTCTTCAACGAATCTCTTTACCTCTGAATCAATAACACGAGCAGTGTTCTCGCTGTAGTCCCTTGTTCTGTTGAATTCTCTTCCAAGGAAAATCGTATCGCTTGTCTCAGAATGCGTAATCGGTCCGAGTTCTTCACTCATTCCCCATTCACATACCATCTTACGTGCGAGAGCAGTGGCTTTCTCAAGGTCATTTCCAGCTCCGGTACTCAGAGTATCAAGAAAAAGGATTTCCGATGCTCTTCCACCAAGAAGCATCGCGAGCATGCTCTCGAGCTTTTTGAGTGTGTAGGTATATCGATCATCAGCGGGAAGGAAGCTGGTCACTCCCATAGCCATCCCCCTTGGAACAAT
>DAOWJX010000167.1 GCA_030640155.1 Candidatus Aegiribacteria sp.
GCCTGAATAAAATAACAGCTGACGGCAGAGAATTTGTTGTCAGAGAGAGATCTATGTGGATTGAAGCGGAGAAAATCGCCAATCTTCTGGAAAAGGCTTCCGAAAGCAGGGTTGTATTCCAGATCCCACAGCACGAGTAGATAGCATCCTTAAGTCAGGTCAGTTTCTGTGGAAAGTGTGTATCGGTTATACTGTTCAGTGAGTGTATCAGCCCTTTATGGTATTGACTGTGCGGGACTGTCCTCGGTATTGTCACTTCAAACAAAGAATCATGGATAAATTGGAAGCTAAAGTTTTTTATAGGGCAGTATTGCATACAGTGATAAACACAAATTCCGGAACTATTCCGTGAATCGTACGCTTGGAAACGACAACGTTTGCTGTTGAATGTTTTCAGCAATCCTATAAACCTGCGGTTTTATCAAGTAGGGAGAATCAGGTCTTATGATCGATTCTATAAAGGCTCTGGAAGACAGGCTTAAATCGGCAATCGATACGGAGCGTATCGATCTTCTGATCGAGCTTTCACTCAGGAATTACAAAGTCTCCCCCGCTGAAGCTCGTTCTTACGCGGAAGAAGCTTTTAGCCTATCTGTATCCACCGGGTCCAGACTCCTGGAAGGAGAAGCTCTGAATGCACTTGGTAAAGCCTACCTGGGGCAGCTTACTCATGTTGAAGCTCTCAAACACCTTCATGGTGCTCTTTCCATCTACGAAGAGCTTGATTCAAAGCAGGGCATCGCCAAGGTGCTTGGGAACATCGGTCTTGTGTACTACTCAAGCGGTGAACAGGAAGATGCCCTTGAATACCTTGGCAGAAGCAGAGTTCTTCATAAGGAACTCGGCGACAGGAAAGAGCTTGCCAACAACCTTAACTCAACCGGTCTGGCTCTTCTCAGTTCAGGCATGGACGAAGAAGCGCTGAAGTACCTGACAGAATCACTGGAAATTGCCATAGAAGAGGAGGATGCAAGAACGATCAGAAGTGCCACCAATAATATTGGCATCCTCCACTATAGGAACGATAACCTGGAAGAGGCGATAGCCTGCTTTAAGAAAGCTGCGGAACTCAGTGAACAGGAGGGAGAACTGAGATCACTTGCCGGCAATTACATCAACATAGGCACAAGCAATGTTCAACTGGGAAATTACACCGATGCACACGAATATCTGAACAGGGGTCTTGAAATAGCTGAACAGTCAGAAGCGTTGGATTTCATGATGCAGGGATGCCATTCCCTCAGTGAACTCTACGAGAAGGAAGAGAACTTCGAGAAATCGCTTGAATATCAGCGAAGGATGAGTGAGCTGGAGACGAATCTCTTCAACCTGGAGAAAAGCAAGGCCATTGCCGAGATAGATGCAAAATACCAGACGGAGAAAGCTGAGCAGGAAGCTGAGATCCACCGCCTTAAGAATATTGAACTGGTCGAAAAGAAACGCTTCATAGAGCTGCAGGCTGAATCGCTTCAGAAAGCCAATGTGAAGATCAGCTTCAACAAGGAAGAACTTATTAAGAAAAACATGGAGCTTGAGGTGCTTCTTAAGGAGAAGAATGATTTCCTCATCAGGATGGAAGAGCATATCTCCGACGGTGTTATGATTGATGATCAGAAGGGCAGGATTCTTTACGCCAATGACCGTTTCATGAAAATATTCGGTTTCTCACAGAATGATCTGCTTGATATGGATTCATTCAGATTCGTTGCTCCGGAATGGAGAGAAAGGGTACGGAATTACCACACACAATACCTTGCCGGTGAAGACGTTCCCGACAGATTCGAGTTCGAAGGCCTTAAGAAAAGCGGGAGCAGAATCTGGCTTGAGGTTGGAGTTGCTGTGGTTGAGCGGGACGGTGTTTCTCAGGGCATTCAGTCTCTGGTGCGGGATATTACCAATAGAAAGATACTTGAGGCTCAGCTTCTGCAGTCACAGAAACTCGATGCTGTCGGAAGGCTTGCGGGAGGGATCGCACACGACTTCAACAACCTGCTTACGGTGATAAAGGGTCATGCAGAGTTCATTCTTTTAGATCTTTCCAAAGCCCACCCCATACGACCGGATGCCGAGGGGATACGCAAAGCCGCCGACCGAGCCTCATTACTCACCCAGCAGCTTCTGGCATTCAGCAGGCAGCAGATACTGCAGCCCAGGGTTCTGGATCTGAGCAGGATCGTATCAGGGCTTGAGAGGATGCTGAGCAGGCTGCTGAGCGAGGATATTCAGCTTGTCACATCCTTCTCGCAGGATGCAGGGTGTGTTTTCGCTGATGAAAGCCAGATCGAACAGGTGATCGTCAATCTGGTGATAAACGCAACAGATGCCATGACATCAGGTGGTAAACTCACTATCGAGATCAGCAATGTTGATATTGACGAACATTCACTGGTGATCAATCCCGATCTTCATCCAGGCCGGTACATGCAGCTCTCTATAAGCGATACCGGATGCGGTATGGACGCAGATACACAGGCTCGAATCTTCGAACCATTCTATTCCACCAAGCTGAGTGAAAAGGGCAGCGGTCTGGGCCTTGCCATGGTGTACGGCATAATCAAACAGAGCGACGGAGTTATTGAGGTAAGCAGCGAACCGGATGTGGGCACAACCTTCATGGTGTATCTGCCCAGGGTTGATGGAGAACATATTCACTATGAGGAGCAGACTGCAGAGAGCTCTGAATCCGGCAAGGGTGAGAACATCCTTCTGGTGGAGGATGATGAAGCCCTGAGAAGCATAGTCGAGCGATACCTATACCGAGAGGGATACAAGGTGGTGTCTGCCGAGTCGGCGGAAGAAGCGTTGAAAATCTTTGAAGACTTCGGTGAAAAATTCCAGTTTCTTCTTACCGATATTGTATTGCCTGGCATTAACGGTGTAGTTCTTGCTTCTATGCTGAAAGAGGGCGGTTTCAACGGTCACATCCTCTATATGACGGGCTACACGCAGAATAAAATTATTCCTGATGACGTGAAAAAGGGCGACAAGGAGCTGCTGGAAAAACCCTTCAGTCTTACTACCCTTCGCCATAAGATAAGAGATATGCTGGATGTCTAAGCTGTGGGGTCAGGCCTGACTTATCAGCTTTTTTCGAAGCCTTCGCCAGAGAACTCACAGGATACTCAGACAAAAAAATATTTCAGTATAAAAAAGATACCCTTAATTGCAGGAATTTTCAGATTTATTGTGCATAGTAATTTCAGGATATAGTTTCCTCATGCATTCGGGACACAGACCATGGCTGAACAGGGCTTCCGAATGGTCGGAAATGTAGGATTCTATCTGCTCCCAGTATCCGTTGTCATCACGTATCTTCTTACATAATGAACAGATCGGAAGCAGTCCGCTGAGATGCTTCACTTCATTGAGAGCTTTTTTGAGATCTTCATTAGTCCTCGCAAGCTCAATGTTCCTGAGCCTGTTGATCTCCGTCTCCCTTTCCTTCTTATCGGATTCATATTCCACCCGCAGTTCGTTGACCTTCCGGCTGCTGTCTTCGGTGTATATCTCATCATTAAGCGTTTTGTACTTCTTATGAAATTCGAGCGCTTCCCTGAAATTCCCTATCGTCTCGCAGACCTCGGAACAGGATTGATAGATACTTCTCCTTATTCCGGGCGAGTCAATTCGATCTATTTTCGCAAGTCCTTTTTCTACATATTCATAAGCTTCCTTGAACCTGTTGGTACTCGCATAGCTCAGGCTGATGGAAAGCAGCGTCTGGGAAGCATCAATTATGTCTCCTTTTTCCATCTCGATCTCAAGCGCTCTGAAGAAACAGTCAAGCGCTTTGTCATGATCATTCAGATCATCATGAATCATGCCTATATTGGTGAGAACGCGAGCAATTTTCCATGTCTCACCAAGGTCCTGCCTTATCTCCAGAGCTCTCTGATAATACTCCAGTGCTTTCTCCAGTTCGTCTGCCCTGCGGAAGATGCTTCCTGCGTTGTTGAGAGAATTGGCAAGATTAGTGAGGCAGCCGTGTTTTTCAGATATTTCTATGGCTCTGTTACAATAATTAAGAGCGGCACTTTCGTCATTCAAGCTGCTGTAAATAATACTGATATTATTCAGTAATGATGATATTTTCAGAATTTCATTTGATTCTTCAAGTATCCGGAGTGACTTCAGAAAATAGTCAAGAGCCTCATCAATATTTGACAGCTTATAATAAACAATGCCGATTCGGTTGAAAGTATCAGATCTGCTTATTTCGTCATTGGTTATATCCGTTATTTCAAGATTTCTGAAACCGTATTCCAGTGCTGTCTGATACTCCCCGATACACTGATATGCCCAACAGAGTTCATTCAGTATTATGGATTCAAGCTTTTTGTCCCCGGTTTTTTTCAGCAGCTCCAGACCCTGCTCCCCGAATTCAATAGCCTTCCTGCGATCAGTTTCCCTGTATGAGACAGACAGATCCGCAAGAATCTTTATACGTTCCAATCCGTCCGCTTCCAGAAGCTTATTCTTCAGAGCTTCAGTATCCTGTCCGTCCGTTATATCGGTCACATTTACCTTTCAGAGCTGTCCGGTCAATGCCATTTTTTTCAATACTGCTCTGTAACCTGTTCTGCCCAGCAGCCCGTCGAAATACCCCTTCCACATCCATGGTATCAAACCGGGACCCTGCCAGAAAAGATATTTGAATGTTTTCACAATCAGTACAGCACTGATGTAAATCAGAAAAACAGCTCTCATGGCGGGGTCGAGCATCTGCTGCGAGAGAATCAGTCTGTTCCTTTCTGAAAAGTATACTGCAAGCGGTGATAATTCCCCTCCGCTTCCTGACGCAACATGATGAATAACCTCTTCCGCCGGAAGAAGCCATATCGAATACCCGGCGAGAATGACTTTCCGGCAGAGATCGGCATCTTCGTAGTACATGAAAAAATCATCCCGAAAGCCGCCGGTCTGCTCGAAAAGTTCCGTTCTTATCATCATGGCGCAGCCTGAAGCGAAATCTATTTTCACCGCTTTATCCGGAAGATCGTTCCTGGAAGAATATGTCTTCTGGTCAAATCTCATCTTCCACGGAATGAATATGCCCCCCGCACTCCATATGCGTTCCGGTTCCGATGCGTAGTATACGGGTGGGGTCACTATGCCGGCTTCCGTATTATCGCCTAGAAATTCAGCAAGATTCAAAACGGTGCCAGATGTGAGCTCTGCATCGTTGTTCAGAAACAGGGTAAATTCAGCCATATCCTGCCTGGAAATCAGAAATCCCTCGTTGTTGCCTCCGGCAAAGCCGGTGTTCTCACTCATACGCTTGAACCGAACCCCGGTACATGTCTGAACCCATTCCGGAACTTCTCCGGCGGAATTGTTATCCACAAGCGTTACTCTGATATCCACTCCCTCGGACCGCATCAGGGAATCAATGCATTTCCGAGTAAGCTCCCACTGACCGTAATTGACGAGTACAACAGCTACTCTCAGCAAGATACCCCCTGTTTTTCAGCAAATTGAATCCTGTCGGGCAGCAGTGACAAATACAAATGCCAGCCGTGGATTTCATAACACCGATAGGTATTTTATAAAATATCAACGAAACCTGCAAGGAGAAAGTAATATGAGTACCGGGAATATCATTCGGATCAAATGGAAGAATCAAGCTTTCAATTAGAGGACAGGACAACAGGCTCGTGGTCATTGCCGCTGCGGGACTATTCCGTCTTTGTCAGCATAGTTATGTTTAAGAAGTAAGTCGTTCCGGGCATTTGCAGTAAGACCCGATTTTCATCCGGGAGTGAGGAGTCAGAGTAATGAAACTATCTAAGAAACCTGTTGGGCCCGGGGCTGTGGCGACCGCACTCGCCGTCGCACTCCTTATGGCGGCATGCGGAAGCGATACTACCGGGCCTTCCGAACCGGGCTTGTGGTTCGGATGGGCGGTAGGGACGCAGGTCGACGGGTACGGATTCATCATCGCCACCGGTGACGGAGGGGTCAACTGGAACCGGCAGGGGGACGCCTCCATGATCCCGAGCGCCGATCTCGAGTGCGTCAGGGCACTGGATTCGCTCACCGCATGGGCGGTGGGGGATGTGGCTAACGGTTACGGCACTATTCTGAAGACTCTCGATGGCGGAGCCACCTGGATCAGGCAGGGCTCCGAATCGGAAATCCCTGCGAAGGGGCTCAACGGCATCAGCCTCCTGAGCGAGAATACCGCGTTCGTCGTGGGGATGGACAATACCATCCTCTATACGTCCAACAGCGGCGGCACATGGGTCTCCATGGCTGATCCTGCATATGATGGTTTCGACTTCGATTGTGTCTACGCGGTGGACCACTCGGTAATCTGGGTTGTCGGTGGAACCGAGCACTACGGTATTATCCTCCGCTCGTTGGACGGAGGGAACACCTGGGAAAGTCAGGGCGACTCGCTTCTCCTGGATGAATACCCGCTCATCTGCGTGAGTGCAATTAGCGGCTCCAACGCCTGGATTGTCGGTCACGGTTATACTGTTGCTTCGACCTCCAATGGAGGAAACAGCTGGGAACTCAAGGTTCCCGATGGACTATCACGGAACCCGTTGAGCGACGACGCCAACGGCGTCTGCGCCCTTCATCAGGACTGGGTCCTGGTCACGATGGACTACGGGGAGGCCTATTTGACGGAGGACGGCGGTCAGACCTGGATCAAACAGAGCATTCCCTCGAGCGATTTCCTTCTGGGGACCTGTGCCCTGGACACGCGGTACGCCTGGATCGCCGGTCTCTCCGCCTCGGGCGGTGCCGGCAGCATCATTAACACTTCCAATGGCGGTTCGAGTTGGTCGTTTCAGGGCATCACTGGCTGCATGGGGCTCAGGGACGTCTCTTTCGTATACGCTCACCACTGATAGGAAGGGGCACAGCTACGGGACATCTTGCTTCAGAGACTTCCACAAGCTTATCTCTGATTTGAGCACAATAGCGATCTAAGAATAACCTGCAAAGCATGAGGACATTTCAGGTTATGGAAAGCCCTGAATCCAGTAGATTGACTTGCTCCTGTATACTATATTCTGCTGTTCTTACTATTCCGGGTATATTTGTCCATGTCCGAAGACGATGCTGAAGGAATGCTGAATGAAAATTCTGATCGATGCCAGGGCCCTGCAGGAACATGTAGACGGTATCAGCCGGTATTCACTCGGGGTGCTGAAAGCTCTGATGAGAGAAAAACCTGGCTGGGACTGCAGCGTACTCATCAATCGGAATGCCGTTACGCACCTAGAAAACTTGAATATGGAGTACCTGCTCTCAGATGTTCGACGTTTCTCCCGTGGAGAGAATAAACACCTGAACGGATTTATCGATTCCATCGGGGCAGACATCTATCTTAACCTATCAATGGCAGGTCCGTGTCCAGAAACCCCAACAGTAATTACCGTTCATGACCTGATCGTTCTCAACCAGCCGGGGTACTTCGGAAACAGTCTTATCAGAAATATTCTATCCAGAATGATCTTCAGAAAGAAGCTGAAACAGTCCATCCGTCATGCTGACGCGGTTTCCGTTCCGTCGAGGGTAACTCTCAGAATACTTGATGAAACTTTTCCGGGTTCAGGAGACAAGTCTTTCGTCACTGGTGAAGGGCAGCACCTTTTCTCTTCCGGAAACGGTACAGTACCTGATTCCCCCAGAGAGGATTTTCTGCTTTATGTCGGCAATGCCCGTGCATATAAGAATCTGACTCGTCTCGTAGTCGCCTATTCGAGACTTAAAGCCATTAATCCCGATTTCCCGAAAATTATTATGGTTGTCCGGAAGGATAGAGCTTTCAGGAATTTCATGCGGGATGTGGAAGATTGCTCCGCTACAGACAGCATTACGGTGCTATCACATATTTCGGACACGGAATTGAAAGAGTTCTACTCGAAATGTATCGGGCTTATCATGCCTTCATTGCAGGAAGGGTTCGGACTTCCTGCTCTCGAAGCGATGGCGAGCGGCGCTCCGGTTGTGGTTTCATCCGGAACAGCGCTCGAGGAACTGGTGGGTTCAGCGGGAATCCTTGTTGACCCGGAGTCCGTTACGGATATCATGCATGGAATGGCTCTTCTCGCATCACAGCCGGAATTAAGAAAGGATCTTTCGGAAAAGGCTGTTGTCAGGGCAGGTGAATTCTCCTGGTGCAGGACAGCCCGGATACTGACAGATAAACTCGAAGAGATAGTCTCGAACGGTATGAAGAGACACTTATCTCAGGATAATTAACATATACCATCTGAAACGGGAGTGAATTCTTGGAAAAAAGTTACAGTTCAACGGCAGTTCTGATTGACAGAATTGTACCGGGAGCAGGTATACTGAGGGATATGCTGCTCATGGCGGGAGGTACGTTTCTAATCGTCCTCTGCGCCCGATTGGAAATTCCAGCATATCCGGTTCCCATCACAGGGCAGACATTCGGTATTTTTCTCATTGCGGCGCTGCTCGGCAGCAGGCGCGGTGTTCTGAGCGTTTTGGGTTACCTCTCCCTCGGGGCCATGGGTCTGCCTGTTTTTGCAGGTTGTGCCACCGGCCTGACCGCATTCGCTGGCCCTACAGCCGGGTATATTGTCGGATTCATTTTTGCGGCATTTACGGTAGGATCCCTTTGCGAAAGGGGCTGGGACAGATCCGTATCAACGACCATTCTCGCTATGCTTGCGGGTTCTGTCGCTATTTACATTCCGGGTGCTGTCTGGCTGTCCCGCTTTGTTGGATGGGACATGGTAATCGATGCCGGGGTTCTTCCTTTCATTATCGGTGATACTGCCAAGATTGCCGCTGCCGCGATCCTTTTCCCGAGCGCATGGCGTCTCGTGAACGGCAGGCGCTTAGAGGATTAGCTGATTTAAAGAATACCAGTGTGATGTGGTGACATTGCGGGTTAGGCACAAAACCGAGGAGACGGTCATTTGAAGACAGCTGTGGTAAATCCACCTTTCATGAACGGAAGGTTCTCAAGAACATCACGCTCTCCCGCGATTAACAAGAGTGGAACCCTCTATTGGCCCTTCTGGCTGGCACATGGAGTTGGAGCACTGGAACGCGCAGGACATGAAGTGCTCTTCCTGGACTGCCCTGCGGAGGGTATTTCCGGGGACAACCTTCTCCTGAGGGTTACAGAGTATGATCCGGGCCTGGTCGTGATTGACACTTCAACTCCTTCCATCTACAGCGACCTTCGAATTGCTTCAATGGTGAAGAAAGCTCTTCCTTCTGCTGCAGTGCTGCTGGTCGGTACTCATGTAAGCGCTCTTCCTGAACAAAGCCTCAGACTGGCACCGTCCCTCGACGGAGTGGCCACGGGAGAGTACGACGCAACCCTGGTTGCTGCAGCTGATCAGCTGCAGCGAAACAGAGATCTCTCTGATGTTTCCGGACTTGTTCTTTCAATTGACGGAGAAATAAGAAATACCCCCCCTCGGGAGATGATAGAAGATCTGGATTCACTTCCCTTTCTCGCGGATGTATACAGAAAACACCTGAATCCGGAAAATTACTTTTTCGCCGCGGCAAGGTATCCCAGTGTGATGACAATAACCAGCAGGGGCTGTCCATACAGATGCTCCTTTTGTGTCTGGCCCCAGGTGATGCACCGCGGGAAGTACAGAGTCCGATCACCGTTTCATGTCTCAGAGGAGTTCGGCCTGTTCGGTGAGTATTTTCCTCAGATTCAGGAAATCGTTATTGAAGATGATACTTTTTCAATAAATAATTCCAGGGTCGAGGAAGTTTCAGAAGCTCT
Source organism: Candidatus Aegiribacteria sp. (assembly GCA_030640155.1). Taxonomy (GTDB): domain Bacteria; phylum Fermentibacterota; class Fermentibacteria; order Fermentibacterales; family JCC-6; genus Aegiribacteria. The sequence goes on from DAOWJX010000167.1 coordinate 9,737, forward strand.
CATCAGAAACGGAAACAGGATCCCCTGGACCGCCAATGTGCGCGCAGATCTTTCTCTCGAAGCAATGAGAAAGATGAAAGCCGCAGGATGCCGGCTGATTATCGTCGGATACGAATCCGGTTCCCAGGAAATACTCAACAGTGTGTCGAAGGGAACGACAGTTGAACAGAATATGGAGTTCGCTATCAGGGCGCACAGGGCCAGGCTCCTTGTTCATGGATGCTTCATGGCAGGTAATCCCGAGGAGAATTCTGTTACTCTGGAGGACACCTTCAGGATGGCAATCAAACTCGCACCGGATACAGCTCAATTTTTCCCTGTGATGGCGTACCCCGGCACAGAGCTCTATCGTGAGTACAAAGAACTGGGTTATCTGAGAACCGGGAGTTTTGACAGATGGATCACTCCCGGGGGGCTGCATGACTGTGTTGTCGATCTCCCGGATCTGCCTTCGTACAAACTGGTCGAGTGGTGTGATAATGCGAGGAAGCGATTCTATCTTCGCCCATCATATCTAGCATACAAGGCATGGCAGAGCGTCAGGCATCCTTTTACAGAGGGAAGACGCACTTTCAAAGCTTTCAGTACTTTCAGAAAACACCTTTTCAGAAGGAAGAATTCCAGTAAGCAGATGGAGAAAAGTATATGAATCCTGCTTATTTCTGGATCGTTCTCGGCCTGTCCTCAGTTTCATGGTTCATCTATCCTCTATTTCTGTGCTTTATAGCTTTGATCAGGAAAAATGATCCCTGGATTGAACCTGTGGAGTGGCCTTCAGTAAGTATTCTGGTAGCAGCGAGAAACGAAGAAGATGTCATTGCCCGCAGAATAGACAACCTTATGGCCCAGGATTATCCGGGTCGGTTGGAAATACTGATCGGGTCCGACTTTTCCGATGATAAAACTGACGAAATCCTTCAGCCATTCGCGAGTCACAATGTCATTCTTTTCCGAAGCCCGGAAAGAATTGGGAAGCCTCTGATAATACAGGAGCTGCTGAA
>DAOWJX010000240.1 GCA_030640155.1 Candidatus Aegiribacteria sp.
CCTTCAGACGGTCAGGAGATACCCTCTCAAATAACTTACACCGGATCAACGTCAGGTGTAATAAATGTGATAAACAATGGCGTGTTCATGATACAGCACAGATCACACGGCTCAGTAACAGGATGGAGTACTCCTTCATTTCAGATATCGGATTTCTCAAGCCTTACAAACGGGGAAAATACTCCGGCAGTGTTCAGTTTCAACTGCAGTACCGGAAAATTCTACAATGAAACATGTTTTGCCGAGTGTCTTTCAAGAATTGCAGGCGGTGCAGTCATGGTTGTCGCTGCCTGCGGAGCATCTTACAGCTATTTCAACGATTATATGATCTACGGATGCCACGCAAGTTTCAATGATGAGTTTATTTCACCTCCCTTCACTTATACGAATCCTTCCGGAGGTTACCTCGCGGGACAGATGATGACGGATGGAAAACTGGAGATGCAGGTTTCCGCCCCGTTCAACCCTTATGGCTCCTGGGAATATTATGCAGAGCTGGAATGGGATCTGTTCCTTGTCTTCGGTGATCCCACAATGGACATGAGAACAAAGGTACCGGTTTCACTCAGCGTTAATGCACCTTTTTATCTCCCTGATGGTTCTACCGAAGCAGAATTCAACGTCTCAATACCTGATGAGGGCGCAATCGAAGGAGCCCTTGTCTGCCTTCGCAAGGAGGATGAAAGCCTGTATGCAACCGGTCTTACCAACTCTTACGGACAGGTGATACTAACGTTCGATCCGCTTATCGCAGCAACACAACTTGACTGGATGGTTACCGCTCATAACGCTCTGCCGGAATCGGGTGTAGTCAACGGTGTCGGAGTAGCAGAACGGGAAGGAGCTGTCGAGATCAGCATAGGCACTCCTTTCCCCAATCCGAGCACCGGCATGATTCTTTTCCCTGTTTCACTTGATATCGCAGAAAATTTTGAGTTGACCATATACGACCTTTCCGGCCGTGCGGTTGAAACAGTTCACACCGGTGAACTGGCAGCCGGTACCCATGAAATTGTATGGAATGGATGCTTCGGTGATAATTTTGCTCCGGCGGGCATCTATCTCGCAAGATATGTTACGGGAAACGGAAATACCGGAACTCTTAAGATCGTTCTTATGAAGTAGTTTTCGGCAAAGCTGTTTCATGATCCCGCTCCGGACTCTCCGGGGCGGGATATTTTTTGTATACTAAACACATGATTACCGGCTATGATCCCGTTTCAAGAACGCTCACCACTGGTATCGGAAACCTGATAGATCTAATAAGGCTCCCCGATACTCTGGTCCCTCCCGAATACTCGCTGAATGTTCATAGAAGACAGATGGCTCATAACAGGTTTCAGAGGAAGATGGAGAAGAAGGGGTGGAAAAAGGAAATCCCGGTTGAACTGAACCTGAAAATTCATGGGATCAATTTCCATATAAGAGGCAGGCTTGATCTCCTCCTGGAATCGGATGGGAATCTTGTTCTTCTCGAAGTAAAGACGATTCCCTTTCAGCCGGATTTTAAAGATCCTGTTGACAGAAGGATCAGACATGTCCTGCAGCTCTGTTTCTATGCAAAAGCGCTTGCCGATGAGCGACATATATCCCTGGAATCAATTCGGACCAGCCTTGTTTATCTTTTAATTAAAACAAAAACGCCAGAGAGATATGATTACCCGGTTGATGTGTTTGGAATGCAGGTTGAAGAAGCCTGGCTCAGACATCTCGAGAGTATTGCGGATTATCTGAATGAAGAAGACGCTCGAAAGAGGGAACAGGTTTCCGCTCTTGAGAATTTCAGTTTCCCATACGGTTCTTTCCGGACCGGTCAGCAGGAAATGATCGATGATGTGAAATCCGCCATAATCGATCAAGCCTGTCTGATGCTTCAAGCTCCGACCGGCACCGGAAAGACAGCTGCGGTTCTTTTCGGAGCTCTTCAGGAAATACTCCCGCAAAGGTTGACGCTGTTTTTCCTGACTGCAAAAAATACTCACAAGCAGATTGTTGATGAAACTCTCAGGTTGATTATCGGCGGAGGGCTTCCGCTTCGAGCGATATTCATTACGGCAAGAGAGAAAGTCTGCCTGAGAGGAAGATCATCCTGCCTGCCTGATGATTGCCCTTTCGCCTTAGATTTTGGGAAGAAAGTAAGAGAATCAGGTGTGATAGAAAACCTCCTGAATCGAAAGGTAATGGGTCCGGATAGTCTTGTGGAAATGTCGAAGAGTGCCGGCGTCTGTCCGTTCGAACTGCAGCTCATTATTTCAACAAGATGTGATGTGGTAACATGTGATTACAATTATGTTTTCGATCCACATGTCTACCTCAAACGATTCTTTCTGGAGAAGTCCACTTCAGGTACATGCTCTCTTCTGATTGATGAAGCGGCAAATCTGCCTTCCAGAGCAAGGGATTACTATTCACCTGAAATAAGGTTATCCTGGATCGAGCAGCTTCTGGCTGACCATCAATGTCCGATGTACAGAAGAAAACTGCTTGAACCCTGGGAAGAGAAGTTCCGGGAATTGAACAATCTTCTTAAACAGAACGATAGTCAGGAGTATGAACTCCCGCCGGATACGGAACTCTCACTGCATGTTGAACAATGGATGAATCATTTCATTGAACTGAAAGACGCTCCGGAAGAACTCAGACTGATGTTCAGAGCGATCCTGGATTTTTCGAAGATATCTGATTCCTATGACAGCAGGTTTCATCTGCTCTTCCGTGCGGAAGGAAATGACAGCGTTCTTCAATGGTTCTGCACGGATCCTTCTGAATTCCTGAGTGAAAGGCTTCAGGCCTGTCACAGTTCGGTTGCATTCTCCGCGACACTCACACCCTTTGATCACTTTCGAGATCTGCTTGGATTCCCTGTTGATCAGGGAACCAGATATAGAAGTATCTCGTATCCGTTTCCGGAAGAGAATCTTGGGGTCTGGATTGATTCGAGCATAGATACAAGATATAAAAGCAGAACATTGTCAGTAACACTCCTCGCCGAGAAATTGAGGAATATCTATTCAAGCGTACCCGGAACATGGCTCATCTTCTTCCCATCTTATGCATACATTGACCTTATCAAAGGATTTCTTGATGAGAGTTCCTTACCTCTTCTTATCCAGACTCCCGGAATGACCGGTGAAGAAAGAGCCTCCTTCATCTCTCAGATAGAATCAGGTTTCCATCTTGTCCTTACAGTCTCAGGCGGGATTTTTGCCGAGGGAATTGACCTGCGATCAGATACTCTCAGAGGAGCCGTGATTGTTGGACCATCACTTCCAGGAATGAATCTTCGCCTGAAACTGCTTTCGGAAAGCTTTTCAGCCCGAAACAGAGATGGTTTTCTCCATACATGGGCTATTCCAGGCATGGTGAGAGTAATTCAGGCAGCTGGAAGACTTATTAGAAACGAAGAACAGCGAAGGATAATTATTCTTATTGGAAAAAGATTCACCAGGTACCCCTATATCGGTCTCCTGCCTGAGCACTGGTTCAGTAATGGATCAATACAATTGTTATCCAACGGATTGGATGATGTAATAAAGTTCATGAAATAAAGATGGCGATGCAATGCATCGCCATCTCTTTTCTGAATATCCTAAAAGCTTACTCAGTTATTTCTTCGATGTCTTCTATAACTTCCTCAACGTCTTCAATAACTTCTTCTACAGCTTCTTCAACTTCTTCTACAGCTTCTTCAACTTCTTCAACAGCTTCTTCCAGGCCTTCCTCAGCCTCTTCCAAGCCTTCCTCAGCCTCTTCAAGTGTTTCTTCAGTGGCTTCTTCAACAACCTCAGGGGTTTCCTCAACTACTTCAGTGGTTTCTTCGGTTGCTTCAGGGGTTTCGGTTGCGTCATCAGCAGGCTCTTCACCACAGCCAGCTGCAAGAACAAGAAGGAAAGCCATAAGAATTCCTGTAATGAAATATCTCATACCAGCTCCTTTCAGTTATCAAATTGATTATTTAAGAGATTTTCTATTTAAGACCCCTCTATCCATACACAAGCGTAACAAATAAGACACGTTCACGTTGATGTCAAGAAGAAAAAAGGTTTACCGATCTAATCGGAGAACAGGGTTTTGATACGCCCGAAAGTGGTCTGATTCAAAGATACAGTAGTCAATTCCACCTCATAAATGATATCAGATGTCTGGTCTGACACCCAGAAGTTGTTCCCGTCAAACACAAGAGCCATCGCACTGAAACTGCCCGATATTCCACTCAGATCATAAACATCAACAATAGTACCGGTAGTTGTTACCTCAACAATAGTCCTGTTGTTTCCGGTGGTGAAATAGAGGTTGGCTCCATCATACGCCATATCTCCAATGGATGAATACGGAACTGAAAAAGAACTCAGAAC
>DAOWJX010000361.1 GCA_030640155.1 Candidatus Aegiribacteria sp.
GCTACAGGTTGCAGTTTTTTCTCTCCATTCTTGACCCAGATAATACCGCGATGAGCATTCGTTTTACGCACCATCACATGAATAACTTTGTGAAGCATTTCTGACAGGTTCAAACTGTTACCAATGGCAAGTGCAAACTCGTAAGAAGCACCAAGGTATTGAATAAAAGACCTTTTTGGAATTTCCATAATTTATTCGCTCATACCGATAACTACTGTCTTATTGTACAGTTCAATATATTTATCCCCGGTAGAAGCAATTTCACCTAAACTTAAAAATCCAAATAGAAGGACATCATTTCCTGCTCTGTTTGCAATGATCTTTAATTCATCATTAAATCTGTCTTCTAGAAATAAAGCTCTGGAAAGACACTCTACAATAAAAGCTTTGCCCGGGGATATCTTCTTTTTGCTTTCAAAAGCAATTCTGGCCTGTTCGGCAGCTGTTCCTGCGGCTGCTATTAATTTGTCAGGGTACCCTTTCATAATCACCAGCACAGAATTTTCAGTCATTTCACTGCGAACTACAATGCTGTTATCCTCACCAACACTTACAGGACAACGAAGAATGATCTCTTTATCATATTTCAGCATTCCAATAGGATACGATTTAGCAATTTCAAGGAAATTATCCGCAGTGAATTTGATATCGGCATCTTGCTCAACGATCCTTTTATAATATTCAAAGGCCGGTTCCCAGTTAATTGATTTTATAATTTTTTTATCGATACTGCTGGCAATAGCCGGTTCAAAAATAGACTGCAAGCCATGATTTATTCCTACCGATATGTAGTCCTCAATGGCAGCGATGATGGCTCCTCCCGCAAAGAAGTCATCCTGGGTGAATAAAGATGGTTTGTGGATATCTGTAAGACTGCCGGCAGCGCCGCCAATAAAATTTCTTTCTTTGATATTATTCTCGTATAAAGTTTCTATTAGCAACGGCATATTATCGGCCCAACCGTCACTGAGGATGAGCAGGCTCTCAGTGTTTTCTGAAATAAAATCTCTTAAGAAATCACCCTTAAATCTGCTAAGATCTTTAATAACTTCAATTGAAACCGGGGACTGGAAGGCGCAACCCACGACTCCCTGTTTATACAGTGAATCATTATAGATCACTTCAGGGAAAATACCTCCACATACTTCAATATCTATCGTTTCCAGTAGAGGTTGTAGTTTTTTATAATCAAACGGTGTTTCTTCTCCAACAAACAAGAGAATACCTTCAGCATCATCTTTACTTAGTTCCTTCAGGAATGGCTGCCATCCTTTTAGTTCCTGCCCATCAAAGAACTTTATCTTTTGAAACATGGTCTTCCCTCTATTCAATTTGAATTATTAGCTATCGTCTCCATATTTCTTATTATTACCAAGTTGTTCCAACAACTCGTTCACCTCTTGTTTAAGCTCGATAACACGTCCCTCTCGACCAAGAGTAGCACGATAAAAAGTTTCAAGCTCGCTCATTCTTTTCTGGAGTTCAATCTCCGCCTGCTTGCGCTCAGTGATGTCGCTCAATGCGGTTACACATACAGACCTCCCTTTATAATGCATCATCCTTCCTTGAATCTCAGCTGGAAAAGTTGATCCATCTTTTCGTAAAGCGGTTGCTTCGTATGGTTCTTCATAACCGGATACCATGTTATGCTTCACCATCTCGCGGTCTTCAGGTGCAATCCATTCTGTACCTTTTCTGCCAATAGCTTCTGATAATGTGTAACCAAACATTTTCTCTGCTGCAGAGTTCTGCTCAATACAAACTCCCTTTTCAGAGATGAAGATTGCTTCAAAAGTAGCTTCGGATAAACCATGGAGGCGTTCTTCGGAGTCCTTGATCAATTCTTCCATCTGCTTGCGCTCTGTTATGTCCAAAACCGCAGACTGATAACCAAAAGTATCACCAGACTCATCCACGATAATCGTGGCTAATCCATATGCGCAAAATGTTGTACTGTCCTTCTTTAGAGCGGTGTATTCCCCTTCCCATTTCCCGGTTTCATGCAGTGCGGTGATAATCTTCTTCGCATCATCTTCGAATTTAAGGAAATCACTGATTGGTTTTCCTATCACTTCGTTCCTGTTTTCGTAACCCCAGACTCTGATGAAGGTATCGTTGACGTGTGTGATAATGCCTGTGTTGTCTGATATGCTGTTGGCTGTTATGGAATGTTCGAAAACCAGGTTTTTCAATAACACTTCACCTTCAGCCCGTTTGCGCTCGGTGATGTCTGTATGAACCGACAGCATGACCTTCCCGTACTCGGGATGGTCGAAGAGAGAAACATTGGCATAACACCAGAAATGGGTTCCGTCGCGCTTGATGTTCTTGACCTTGCCATGCCATTCCCCGGTTTCCTTTAGAATATCCACGATGAACATCCGGGTTTCGGCGGGTGTACTCTCCGTGGGCGCGTTGACGATGTCCACCTGTTTTCCAACCATTTCACCGGGATCATAGCCGAACATTCTTGTAAATTTCTCATTGGTCCACTTGATGATGAGGTCGTCCATACCGATCAGGTAAACACCTTCTGTCACATTATCCATCATAGCGGTATGCAGCCGCAGCTTCCCCTCCGCCCTGTCAATACGTATTCTCAAAGCGACAACTCCAAGAGAAACTATCATGAACATGAGTACCCTGGGATAATCATTGATGCTTTGCACATCTGTTCTGATGAGGTTATGGCTGATGAATATAAGCACCGCCAGGAACACGGCTACCATCACCCCCTTCCTCCTCCACCATACTGCTGCCAGAATGATGGGAATGTAGAAGAAGTGGGTGAAAACAGCACCAGTTGTGAGCGCCGCATGGAAGTAATAAGTGAGAATACAACAGCAGGCCAGAAGAAGGGATATTACAAGGATCTTTATTCTCTCTCCGGATTCTGTAATCACACAGCCCTCCTCACCTGTTTGTTACCCCCGTAGATTCGTCTTCCGACTAATAATAAATATATAGATTCCACCTATCAAATAAATCAGTACATAGATATAGACTAATTAGTACCGTAATGGCGTGTCAAGTTAATACAGTGTTTTTAATTCCGTTTTGATTGTTGATCAGCTCATATTTTATTGACGGGGTAATGTGAGCTTCTGTATTGTCGCTTCAGACATAAAACTACTGATGACGGGAAGTCAGGTACGTTATGTCGGACAGGAAGGAGATTCTGACGTGAATCACAGAGGAGATATACACGGCTGGGGCTTACTGACACGGAGGTGAATCATGATCAAACTCAAGGGTCTCAAGTGGACACCTATGTGGACCACACATATCGGTTGCATGCATGGATGTGCGGAGTATCTGGGAATTAATGTCTCTCCAGCCCGGGTATTCGGGGCAACAGGACATGCTTTTATCATTAATATTCATGATAATCTTTGTCCCAGTGGTCCTACAGCCTGGAAGACAGAGATGCTCTTTAATCTGTCTCCGAATTTTGGCATGAAGCAGGAATGTCTATTCGGCTGGAAGGGAGATCTCGGTCTTCTGGATTTGCAGAAGAAAGCATGGGATTTTGTAAGGAAGGCAATCGATGAGGGAAAACCATGTTTCGGATGGGAACTGGAAGTACCGGAGTTCTACGTAATTCAGGGATATGATGAAATGGGTTATCTGTATTCAGGCCCTCTCTGTGATGAGGGAAAGGGAATAAAACCCTGGAACGAGCTGGGTAATTCAGATATCGGGCTTATCGAAGTATACAGCTGCGAGAAGTGTCATCCTGCTGATACTGGAAAAACCCTCAGGGATGCGCTGAGGGCTGCTATAAATCACGCGGATAATACAGAGAACTGGATAATGGATAAATATCATTCCGGTCCGGATGGATATGATACATGGATCAGGGCCATTGAACAGGAGAATGAGCTTCCCTGGGGTGTTGCATACAATACCGAAGTCTGGTCTGAGTGCAGAAAGTCTGCTGTTCATTTCCTGGAAGAAGTGATCAGGGATCTTGACTGGGATATCAGGAAACCTCTTCATGAAGTAACCAGACTGTATAGTTCAGTGTATCAGAATTTCGACAGGATCCTGGCGGTCTATCCCTTCAAGGGTCCTGGAATTGATCCCGAAATCAGCAGTTCTGGAAGAAAAATGGTAATCAAGGCTTTGAAAGAATCCGGAAAAGCGGAAGCAGAAATACTTCAGTTGTTCAGGAATATACTGGCTACAATCTGATTTTTACATTCTTTCGGGAACCTATCTCTTGTGCTGGGATCGGCCATCGATACTTAAACGGATAATAGTCCTCCTCAGCCTCCCGGCAATCCGCCCGGTAGCCCTCCGGAGGATTTACCGAGACCACCTTATTAACATCGTAAGATCCATATTGATAATAATATAGAATCACACCTCTTGACGATTACTTACCGGTAAGTAGGTTACCTACCGGTAAGTAAACATTTGATCATGGAGGAAAAATATGAGTGACAGCAACAGGGAGAAGCTTCTTCAGGCAGGTATTGAACTGCTTTCGGAGAAGACCTTCTCTGAAATTACAATGGATCTTGTAGCGGAATCATCAAACATGTCCAAGCCTATGATCTACTACTACTTCAAAAACAAGGAAGGATACTACAGATCTCTGGCCAGATATCTGCTAAGGTTGTCAAGGGAAATGTTGAAGGAAATGTTCAGTCCTGATTTCAGCCTGAGAGAATCTCTTATACGGTACGTGAAATTCAGAATCGAATTCGCCGAGACGGAGCCCGGACTGGCAAAAGCTTACATGTCCATGATCCATGATCCGAATATCGGTCTTATGATTGAGGATTTGAAGAGTGAGTTCAACCTGATCAGAACTGAGCTGTTCGACCCTGTCTTTGACAGAGCAGTCGAAACCGGTGAGATCGATCAGGGTACTGATAGGATGCTTGTGATGATAATGATTAATTCAACAATGATTGCATTCACGTTGAAGATTCTTAATCGTTTCCCATCGATTGAATTCCCTGACCCCGCTGGAATAGTAGATATGATCTTCGATGGCATTGGGGGCAGTGAAGTGGAAGGTGAACGGCAATGAAGTATCTCATCGCA
>DAOWJX010000112.1 GCA_030640155.1 Candidatus Aegiribacteria sp.
GAACGAGCTGACCTCATATATTGAATATGAAATTGATGATTTGAGGGAGTATCACGGTGTTGGTGGAATCAGACATGAGTTCTTCGAGGAATTCGTGGGTGATTTCTATATGCCTGTATCCATCTACTTCATCTGGGAGGACAGGAGCTGGTACGAAAGCGACATACATGATCTCATCGCATACGCTGTAGGTGAAATCCATGACATGCTCACAGATTCACAGCTTGAAATGGCAAGGATGATTGTTGACCGCATGCCCTGGAGTGAATCCCCGAGAACAGCCTGGCCTGTTGAATACGATGATCTCCTGTGGTAAGAAGGTTCTGGTCATCCTGAAGAAGGACCAGAGATCGGGAAAACTGACAGAAGGTATTGTAAAGGAAATTCTTACGAAATCTCCAACACATCCCTACGGTATCAAGGTTCGTCTGGAAGACGGCAGGGTTGGAAGAGTAAAAGAGATAATTGAGTAGATTTTTTTAGACACAGCGAATAGCAGAAATCTGTTCAGCATGTCATCACCGGACGGAGGGCATCAGGATGGACATGGAGATCGTATTTACGGGTGGCAAGAGGGTGGATGCCCTATATAAAGGCTTTACGATCATGACCGATCAATCCGTTCGCGAAGGAGGCGATGGCTCAGCACCTGAGCCGTTTGATCTTTTCCTTGCATCCATGGGTACATGCGCCGGAATTTACGTACTGTCATTCTGTCAGCATCACGACCTTCCATCTTCAGGTATAAAGTTGATTCAGGTTGCAGAGCGCAACCCTGAAACCAGAATGGTTGACAGAGTGAATATCGATATCAGGCTTCCTGCTGATTTTCCTCAAAAGTATCGGAAAGCTCTGATTCGCTCAGCCGAGCAGTGTTCGGTAAAGAAACACATTGCAGCAGGGCTCCCTGAATTCAATGTAACTTCCACACAGATATGATTGATAGCATGGGTTTCGTTTATCTGCACGACAAAGAGGAGATAGAGAAATTCCTCAGGAAGGATATCTTCCTCAATATCTACGGGATAGGGGATCTCGATGATTTCTTCTGGCCGTACACCTGCTGGTTCGGGCATAGATCCGGCGGCGAGATCGATGCGGTTGTCCTGCTTTATACAGGGATGGAACTCCCGACGCTGATTGCTCTTTCAGAAGATACCGATACAATAAGGAAATTGCTGGAGTCTATTGATCACGTTCTTCCTGAAACGTTTTACGGTCATTTCAGCCACGGTCTTGAATCCGTATTCGATTTCACTCATACCATTACGTCACATGGAAAATATACCAGGATGGCGCTCCTTGATGACAGGATTGTGTCCGGTACTGACTGCGGGGAAACAATCCGCATGGCCAGCAGGGATATTGATGAAATTCTTGAATTCTACAGAATGAGCTACCCTGGGCACTGGTTTGACCCCAGAATGCTCGAGACGGGACAATACTTCGGTATAAGAAGAGATAAAAGACTTGTCAGTGTCGGCGGGATACATGTTTTTTCTCCTGAGTATGGGGTGGGTACCCTTGGCAATATTGCGACCCTTCCCGATCTCAGGGGAAGAGGTTTAGGCAGAACTGTCACCGCCAGGGTCTGCCAGTCCCTTCTGAAGGATGTTGCGCATATCGGCCTGAATGTCAGATCGGACAATATCGCTGCTGTTTCCTGCTACAAGAAACTCGGGTTCCATGAAGTCGCATCGTACGGTGAATTCATGATAACCGGAAAAGACGCTGATGAAAATGAATAGCATTATACCTATTACTCTGGGGATAACCCGGTGTTATCTGATCCGTGGTGATAGCCTGATATTGATTGACGGTGGAACACCGAACAAGGCTGGAGCTTTCAGGAAAGCGCTCGGTAAGCTCTCCATCGATCCCGGTGAGATAAAATTGATAGTGATCACTCACGGGCACTGGGATCACATCGGGTCGGTCAGGGATATCAGGGAATTGACCGGCGCTCGGACCGCAATACATGAACTGGACCGTGAATGCCTTGAAAAGGGCAAAGAAAGAAGGGCTCCGGGTGTAACCCGATGGGGCAGATTCATGACGAGAATGATAGGGTCATTCAGCAGCAGAATAAAAATACCTGTGGCCGATGCGGATATAACGCTGGGTGCTGAATTCCCGCTTGCTCAGTTCGGGATAAAAGGAACCGTTATCCATACTCCGGGTCATACACTGGGCTCTGTCAGCATTCTGCTTGATACAGGTGAAGCATTCGTCGGAGATCTTGCTATGAATATGTTCCCTCTGACCGTCAGACCCGGTCTTCCCATATTCGCGGAGGATCTCCGGAAAGTAAAGGAAAGCTGGAAGATGCTGCTGGACAGGGGAGCGAAAACAGTATATCCCGCCCACGGAAAGCCGTTTGGGGTCGGACGTCACTTGCGGCACTTGCATTAATTTCTGCCACAATATCAATCGATAGCACTCTTCCTTAAAGGGTTACCTGATAATAGCATTTACCGAATAAAAGAAAAAGGGCGGGAAGATCCCGCCCTTTCCTCGCTGCTTTTCGCAGATTCTATCTGGTTACAACCAGGTTGCTAACACCTGTCCAGTCGGCGGTTGAAATCCTTACGTGGTAAACACCGGAAGGAATAACACTGCCATTCGTGTCTCTGAGGTTCCAGACAAGGCTGTGCTGTCCGGCAGCCATTTCTTCCGCTGCAAGGGTAGTAACGATTCTGCCTGTTATGTCGTAGACATCAATTCTTGCAGCTCCTGTTGCTGCAAGAGTGAAGGGTATCGTTACACTGCTCATGGCAGGACTAGGATAAACGGAATCGAAGTTGTTGATGTATTCAGATCCGCCTTCACCATCTTCAACACCGACACCGGTGACAGTGATGGATCCCTGGTAGGACACATAATCACGTGCCCATGCTACAACGGACATCGTCCCGGTAGTTGTGGGGGAAACATAATGTGTTACGTTTCCGCTGCCGTCGGTGGTTCCCACTTCATAAACCTCACCCGTCTGCCAGTCACCCTTTTGAAGGCATACTCTGGCGCCGCTTACAGGTGAACCTTCAGATGTCACTGTAACGGTAACATTACCGCTTCCGGGAACACTGGACGGATGTGAAGCGGAAAGATCCGGCGCGTCTATGAACCACATCGGGAGTTCAGGTTCTCCGAAGAGGTTGTACTCCTTTACGCACCAGTCCGAATAATCGTTTGTGATCGGTGTCATCTCGTCAGAACCCATGAGGTGTGCGACTCCAAGATTGTAGAGATCATCATTCCACATTACATCGTAGAAGTATCTCGAGAGAATCTCACTTTCACCGTAACCCGGGTTATTAGGCGTACCCCATCCATACCTGGCATTGAAAGCTCCGAATCCTCCACCATTAGGAGAAGCGAGCCATGCGTCACCCATGCATTCGTATCCGTCAAGTTGTCCGATAAGGCATGAGATCGAGTTCCAGATCGCAGGCAGACCTCCACCTGTGATGTTGGTCTGATTCATGAAATCCGAGGCATAATAGTAGCCCTCGGGCAGGGAGAAGGATGTCTGCGAACCATGGCTCGCGTGGTAAAGATGGTGCGGGCCGGCGTTAATCATGTTTCTTGTAATGGTGACGCTGTTGTTACCACCTGAATCGTAGCACTTCTCCTCTTCCCATGCGGAGGAGGGCACCATAGGAGAAATCAGCTCCGCTCCGGCTGAGCCGTAGCACCAGTAGGGGGAACCCCAGAGGAGTTCGGTTGTGTACCCTATTCTCATCTCTATTGGAGCTGTATCAAAATAGTCAGTCGATGAAATACGTTCGTAAGTGAAGACCTTGTTGTTGAAGATCGTGCATTCACCTGTAGTGTTCACACTTGCTCTTCCAACCCAGAGGTCAGGATGGTAATCTACGTTGTCGATTCCCCGCTCGCCCCATATATGATTGGAATTGCTGTCCCACTGATCATCACCTGGGGTTGCATCGTTTATATCAGCCCAGTACAGGTCAGAGCAGGGGTATTCAGTATAGTAACCTGCATGGATCCTGACATCCTGTCCGGCGATCCGGTTGTCATCGCCGTAGATAAGGACATACTCGACACCTTCATCGCGACAGTCGGTAAGGAACGCGCGGATTTCCTGGGGAACGTTGTAGAAATTGTACATGCTCTGAATGTATGTTGTAGTGTAAACGTTTGTTGGAACACCCTTTGAGGTCTTCCAGTCAGCAAGTTCCTGAGCGTATGTTTCGTAATCCGGATAGGTGATAATTACGTATTCACCATAAAGGAGGGCTTTCGAATCGATTATAGCTGCGCCTGAGTGAGCGACATTATCCGGATTGACCACAGTATTTCTGACGATTTCCTGTGAACGGAGTTCACTCTGAATACTTCTGCGGGTAACGGTTGAAGCCTCAGGATCGTTCTCATAGACAACATTGACAGTAAGGTTTGTTAGAACTTCGATAATCCCGGATGCAGGATTCCATCGTACAGGATAGATATTAACGTAAGCTACCGGAATTCCCATAACAACACTTGAATTGATGAATTCAATGGATGTTGAGGGAAACGATTCGGTCGATGAGTATATCTCGGGATTTGGCTGAAGGGGCTGTATTTCATGATCCACGGAAAACGGAACCGGAAGCGCGGAAGGCATTACCAGGAAGTTACCGCGGATGTCAGAGTACTCAACATCTATTATCTCGATATGTGTAGCAGCACATCCTGTTGGAAGAGCTATCTTTTCAGTATAGACCGGAAGACATGGAATGCCTTCTTTGCCGGTAGTACGCATTCCGATACCCGTTACCCTGGTATAAGGTCCTGATTCCTCGATTTGTATCGCGGAAGCATCAACAGGTATTGTAACTATCATTTCACCTGCAGTTACAGTAAACGCTGCTACAAGCAGAACAAAGAGAGCTAATTGCTTCATTTTCAATCCCTTCATGATTATAGGAAATCCTGCCCTGAGAATTTCACATTTCTAAAAAGTAATGTCCTGTTAATATATAACCTGCACCGGTTGCCTGAAGAATAAGTCAGACTACCTGATCACAACACCATATTTCCGCTTCGGTTCCCTGAATTGCGGACAGATCAAAGGGAAAGAATGTTAGAAGATGCCAGCCTGAAGCAAATCTTCTACAATTCCTACTAAATCAATATCATATTGTTCAGGTGAAGTCCATACTACGGACTCCGGAGATGCTGCTTCGAACTGGCGAAGATCCACATTATCGATACGGCAGATGAGGTAATCCACTCCAAAATACTCGTTAGCCATAGCGGCTCTGTCGATTGATGACCCTTCTCCAAGATCCATCGGATCGGAGTATACGGATATCTCATCCGAAACCATTATTCTCAGAATATTGATAAATTCCCTCGCGAGGGCCGGTCCATTCTCTCCAGGGAAAGTGGATACCGCTACGAAAACCCGTTCCGTTTCGGTCGTGACAACCTCATCCCAGTTGATACCGGTCCGTACGATCCCGGCCTGTTCATCTGACAAAGCAGATGTATCTTCATCACCTGAATCGGCTAATACATCAAGGAAGAGAAGACCGCCTATTACTACGGCAACTCCGATTACTATGTAAGTCATTGGGATTGAACTGTCATCATCGCCACCGCCGCCATTCGGATCGGCGGCCATGACAGGACAGGTCAACACGAACAGCGATACGAGCAGCGCAGACGCTGTTTTTCTAAATCCTGCTGTCATCGCTATCAACCTTCTTTCTTTTACTCATCCTCAGTTTCTACCTTTGACATAATACTTTCCTGTATTTCTCTCGGAACCGGTTTGTAACCCTCGTACCTCTGGCTGAAACTGCCTCTGGCCTGAGTGAGTGATTTAAGTGTATTTGTGTACTGGAAGAGCTCGGATTCGGGTATGGATGCTTTTATAACCTGGAAAGCTCCCTCAGCTTCTATTCCCTGGATTCGTCCTCTTCTGGTTGTCAGGTCGCTCATGACATCGCCCATGAATTCTTCAGGAACCGTAACCTCAAGGCTTACGACAGGTTCAAGAAGGCTTGGCCCAGCGTTCAACATCACTTCTTTGAAACACTTTCTTGCAGCGAGCTTGAACGCCATATCCGAAGAATCTACAGGATGATACGATCCATCAAACACAACTGCTTTGATATCCACCACTATACTGTTTGAAATCGGACCGTTCTTCATCGCCTCCAGAATACCTTTTTCTACAGCAGGAATGAAGTTGGTGGGCACATTGCCCCCGACTACTTTACTACTGAATTCAAATCCCCTGCCACGTGGAAGGGGTTCAAGTCTGATGAAAACGTGACCGTACTGACCCCGTCCACCGGTCTGCTTCCTGTGTTTGTAGGATCCCTCCGCCGTTTTGCTGATAGTCTCGTGATAAGCTATTCTCGGCCTGAATGTTTCTGTTTCCACACCTGTGGTTTCCTTTAGTCTGCTCAGCATCACTTTCAGGTGCAGATCACCCATACCGGATAGAGTTGTCTGTCCGATATCCGATTCATTTCTGAGAATCAGTGTAGGATCCTGAGCCGCAAGTCTTGAAAGACCCGAACCCATCTTATCCTCGTCACCCCGTTTCTTCGAAGCAATTGCGACTCTGTATACCGGTTCAGGAAAAGTAATGGGATTCAGTATTATGTGGCTTCCCTTTCCTGCCAGTGTATCGTTTGGTAATGTACTCTTCAGCTTTGCGACAGCTGCAATGTCACCAGTTACAAGTTTGTCGGTATCAATTCTTTTGCCGCCGCTCATGAAGTAGTAATTAGCCATACGTTCGGATGTGTTTCTGGTTGTATTCGTCACATCCTCCGTACCGCTGATTC
>DAOWJX010000171.1 GCA_030640155.1 Candidatus Aegiribacteria sp.
GGAACTTACTATCTTGAGGTTTTCGGGGGAGGTAACAGCAGTTACTCGCTTTTGATTGAGTAAATTATAGAAAGATTGAGGGAGGGTTCATATGTCTGCTGTTAGATTAAGTTTCGCCTGATAGTTCTGTCCGTGGTGTCCTGTTTTGCGTTTTCAGGAGACCTTATGCTGGGTGATCATATAGGATATTCAGAACTACCCGATTTAACAGAGGGAATATCAGCAGTCAGAATAGAGTCCGATTGCTGCGATCAGCCGACATTTACAGTAAGCCATACGGAATCGGGCGGGGATATAACCGTTCATGTTACTTCGAATGAAACTCTCTACGAAGGATGGGTCAGTGAGAAGGAGATCTGGAGCCATTCGAACTGGAACTACTGGTGGCTTAACACAAGGATCAGCAGCGATATTGACAATATGATATACGCCGGGGTCAAACTCTATCAGTATTGCGATCCAAACAGCAATTTCGATATGTATGTTCTTGAAAATAATGGGGATGTCAGCGAAGATAATCAAAACTGGAATGGTCCCGGTGGAAATCCTCTCATCGTCAATTATCCTTTCAGGAACACCTATCTCGAACAGCCTACAATTGATCCTGAAGGTATAGTTGATGAAGATAACATCACGTACATCTTCTCAGGCAGCTCCAGTATTTCGTTTACGAAAATCGGCGCGGACGGCACAATACTTGTAAACGGGGAAACCATTATCACAGGAGCGGGCGCGTGGACTAACGAAATACGCACCGCTGTCACATTAGATGGCAGAATCTATATTGTATGGTCAGACAGCATGCATGATATAACCTGTTCATACAGCGATGACGGGGGAGCAAACTGGGTGACTCCGATCTCCCTTTGCTACAATGGTTCGCATCAGCTGAACAAACCGCAGATATGCTGTGACAGCAACGGAAACGCGCACATCATCTGGCAGCACTGGACAGGAGCTTCAAACCTTCTTTCCTACATGAAGCTTTATCCCGATGGAAGTATCTGCATCGATGAGAGTTATCTTACAACTTCCAGCAATCAGGTCTGGTCGCCGCAAATGGATATCGATGAGGAGAACAATATCCATATAGTCTGGGCAAAAAGCTCGCAGCAGATCACATCGGCCTATTACACGAAGATTAACGGTAATCTCGATGGCGCAGGACAGTCAATGAGTGATGATGACCTGACCCTGATTCAGGAAGCCGCTTTCCTGTCGAGTCAGAATATCAGATATATAAAGTGTACAGTTGATGGATACATGAATGTTCATGTTATTTTTGAGCGAGGCCAATATGGCCGCCATGTACCGAAATCAATGTATTACATGAAACAGAACTCCATACCTATGCTGAGAGTAGAATTTCCCGATGATTCCTTTGCTTTTATAGAGATGACCGGCAGTGGAACCGACTGGGAGGGAACTTTTGCAGCATCCGGGGATGGAACCTATTCCGTACGGGTTTCCGGATCCAATTCAGCTGGAGATACCGGAGTTGATCTCTACGAATTCGATTATCCCGGAACAGGAATCGAGACAGGTGATTGTGGTTACGGACTTATAAGTTCGATCCGGAATTACCCGAACCCGTTCAATTCTCAGACCGCATTTGTCTATTCACTGTCCGGTACATGTGAAGTCTCCATCAGAATATTCGATATAAGAGGAAGGCTGATCTCAGTACTGACACAGGGAGAGCAGATACCGGGAACTTACTCCGTGAACTGGAATCCGGAAGGTATTGATTCCGGAATGTATTTCTACAGCATTCAAGCTGGCAGTTCAACTGTAATCGGAAAGTGCCTGATTATCTCGGAGTAGACGATATTCGCGAAGGAACTCATCCGTTGCTTGTATTACCGGATATGCATGCGTATATTCTGCGTTAACAAACAGACTATGTTGCCGGGGTGGTGGAATTGGCAGACACAACGGACTTAAAATCCGTTGCTCCTTAGGGGCGTGAGGGTTCAAGTCCCTCTCCCGGCACCATTAATCCGAGTAGAATTCTGGTGAATATGCAAGCTCCTATACGTGTTCTCAGTGATAGCGTTATCAACCTTATCTCAGCAGGTGAAGTTGTAGAGCGCCCCGCTTCTGTGGTCAAAGAGCTTCTTGAAAATGCGCTGGATGCCGGGGCAACTGAGATAACAGTTGAGCTTGAACAGGGTGGAAGAAAATCAATTACAGTTCGAGATAATGGCTGCGGGATGAGCAGGCATGATCTTCTGTTGTCCGTTCAACGACATGCTACCAGTAAAATCACGCAGCAGAGTGATCTTGCCAGTTTGATGACATTGGGATTCAGGGGTGAAGCGCTTCCAAGCATTGCGGCCGTAACTCACTTCTCAATACTTTCGTCAGATGGTTCTGAAGCCTGGAAATTGAGAATGGACGGCGGTGAGCTTCGCGATGTATCTCCGGCTGCAAGAACCAGGGGAACGACTATTACCGCTTCAGGACTCTTTTATAATCAGCCGGCAAGAAGGCGATTCCTCAGAAGACAGTCTACAGAACTGTCCTGGGTGGAGAAATACGTCACGGGTTGCTCCCTTGCAAGAACAGACGTCTCCTTCAAATTTATTCATAATGGAAGAGAACTGTTTTATCTTGTTGCAGGGCAATCTGTTCCGGAAAGATTGCGCTCCAGATACGGTATTCCTGGCGAGAACCGTTACGTTGAATCAAAGGGTAATTCCGGAAAAACCGATGTTAAACTTATCTGGTTTCCGGATAACCGATGGAACAGAAAAACGCACCAGTACATTCTTGTGAATGGAAGGCTTGTTTATGCAGGTCTTATTTCCGGACCACTTGATTCCGCGCTTGCTGGACCTGCCGGTTATCCGTTGTTGTTCTGCAGCGTTGTGATTCCACCAGGCTTCGTAGATGTGAATGTGCATCCCGCAAAAAGGGAAGTCAGGTTCAGAGAACCTTCTTCGGTCAGATCAGCGGTTGAATCAGCGCTTGGTGATCTGCTGGATTCTCGAAAGAAGGCGATGTTGTCACCTACAGGCTCAGGGTATCGTGTTGCGTCCATTAGAGCTGAGAAGACCGGGAAACTCTCTGAGGGTCTGTTCAGAACGGCTATGGAGATTCAGGCACCCCTGCCGGCTGGAGGGTATGACAGATCCGAGTCAGCCTTTCCAATTGTACAGATAGGCAGGTCATACCTGGTCACATCGACTGAAACTGGTATTGCACTCATTGATCAGCATGCAGCACACGAACGAATACTTTTCGAGACAGTTATGAATTCAATCCGAGATGGCTCTGAATCCGGTCAGCAGAAATTGCTGCTACCTGAGAATGTGAAGCTTGATGGAGAGGAGCTTGACCATCTGGAAGACTATAGAGCGGTTTTGAACAGAGCCGGTTTCGAATACCATATCGAAGATGATACACTCATTCTAACCGCAGTTCCGCCGGGTACATTTCACGGGATCAGTGCCCTTCGGGAAATTCTAAGATCTCTCCAGGATCCCGAAAATGAAGATATGCCCCTGCAGGAGCGTGTTGCAGCGGCTGCGGCCTGTGCAGGAGCTGTTAAGTTCGGCGATTCCCTTTCTCCAGTTGAGACAAGACATCTTGTAGATCAGCTGTTTTCAACATCCGATCCCTTTCACTGTCCACATGGAAGACCTACACTTATTGAGATTTCCTTTGAAGACCTGGAGGAAAGATTTGGCAGGTAATTCTGTAGTATTAATTCCTGTTCTGACCGGATGCACTGCTTCCGGTAAAACCGGGATACTCTTGGAACTGTCTAACAGGCACAGTATTGAGATCATTAACGCTGATTCCAGACAGGTTTACAGAGGAATGGATATCGGGACTGCTAAACCATCGCTTAAGGAACAATCTCAGCTTACGCATCATCTGCTGGATCAGATCGATCCTGATGAGGTTTTCTCAGCAGGAATGTTTCTCGATAAAGCCAGGGAACTGATCATTCAGATAGATACGAGAGGATCAGTACCACTGATCGCAGGTGGAACTGCGCTGTATATCCTTGCTCTGACCGGTTTCCTGGATGAAATGCCACCCAGATGTGATGAGATCAGGGAAGGTTTGAAGTTATTTGAAAATGAGAGACCAGGTATTCTCTTTGAAATTCTCCATCGAGTTGATCCTGAACTTGCGGATAAAATTGGGGATAGCGATAAAAGAAGACAGGTGAGAGCCCTGGAGATCTATTTCCAGAGTGGAAAACCTCCATCATCCTTCAGGAAGGGCGGAGATCCCTCTGAGAGGCAAAAGTATCTTATAGCAGGGATCTCCATTCCGCGTGATGAACACAGGCGGAGAATCCGGAGGAGAGCGATAAAAATGCTGGATGCTGGATTAATCGATGAAGTAGAAGCTTTATTGAGTGCCGGATGGGGAAGGAACAGCGCTCTTGGCCGTACGATTGGATACAGTGAAGTGCTTGCATTTCTGGATGGCAGTATTTCCACAGAAGATGGGATTATTGACGCCATTTCTATCAATACATGGCGCCTGGTACGAAGACAGAAGAACATGTTCAGAAGAATTGAAGGAATAAACTGGATGGAAGATGATCCGGATTTGATTGATGAATTCCTATTTGCTGAAGGAGGATTGTGATGGAGAAGAAGAGGGAATCCGGGGAAGTACTGGAGCATATGCTGCTTGAGGAAGTGAAACTGGAACAGATTGGTTTCATGGATCCTCCTGGCGAATGGGATCTGGAATTCCATCAGAAGGAACCGTATGTTCCTCCAATTCTGATAGAGGAACGGGATTCCGAGATAACTGATGAAGCAGATGCTTCCGTGAGATATACTCTTCTCGCTCATCATAGAAGCTTCTGGCGGATGCTCGCAAAGAAACCCCTTTCAATCAGAGCGCTTGTCGTACGAAGTAATGTGCACATTCCTCTGGCGCATGAATCCATAGTTAATTGCACAGAAGAAGCTCTCCTGTTCGATGGACTGCTCCGAAACGGATTATGCGAGAACAGGAGCCGGCTTTCAGAACTGCTGGGCTATTCAAGAGCTCGAATAACACAGATTCTCAATCTGCTGAAGCTTCCATCCGGAATGCGTAAAAATCTCCTTCTCACTGACGAAATAAGTGAATTTCAACTGCGACCTCTTGTAAGAATTATCGATTCCAAAAAGCAGATGATGATGTTCACTCATCTAATCGGAAGCAGGTTGACCGGAAGGCAGATGGCTCTTTTCATAGATGGAAAGAAGGAGAAAAAAAAGGATACTATCCCTGGCATTGAGGAGCTGATGTCTGAAGA
>DAOWJX010000028.1 GCA_030640155.1 Candidatus Aegiribacteria sp.
CCATAACCTTTTCTGTTCTGCTTGGCGAAGGCTCGGATATTCCACGTTGCAAGAAGTAAGTTGTCATTAGCATCCTTCGAGGGAATGTGTCTATCAAGGCTTCTACGGAGTGACAGCAATTTTTCAATTACTAAATTCCGCTCAGTTTTCTTCCGGATTCCTGATCTGAGTTTATAATAATAAGGCATTTTAGTCTCCTCTCTTTTAATCTACTTCATGCGGACAAGTCCGAATGACAAGCAAATGTATGATTACACAAGTCTGTTATTCATATATAGACTAATTCAGCATGTTATGCTTTGTCAAGTTAAGAAGTAGTATACTCACCGCATTCTATCTAATTTGTGTGAAAGTCAAGTCGTACTTCAAATTTACACAGATAGACTAACTATGGACATTGACTTCATTGAAATCGCTGAAGAGTTAGATCGGAACTGAAGCGCTATTCAGCTTCAACCAGTGTCAGCATATAGACCCGCTGGGACTTATCATGTGCTGTATCTTGTCCAGGAAAACCATGCCCGTCCCCAGTTATCTATCATAAACCTGAATCTATTCTTTCCGGTATATCCTTCAGCCTCTCCTGCGAATCCTTATCAGGCAACACGGGAATAGACAAGGGTAACACAAGGGTTGGCCAGTAGCAATTTACGCATTACACTATCTGCGTAACGCAGGATGTGTAATACTGGATAAAGAGGTATTAATGTCAAATCCCTTCTCGTACGGTGGTATCGTTGCTGGAAAGCAGTTCTGCAACAGGAAAAAAGAAATGGATGACCTCATCCGTGCTGGTCTGAATGGAGAAAAGCTCTTTATCCATGGTGAGCGACGCATTGGAAAAACCTCTCTTTTAAGAAAGGTCATGGCTAAATTCTCAGAGAAAAAAGTAATATCCGTATTAATTAACGTCTGGAAGTGCGTTGATGTTGCGGATTTCGTCAATGTATGCGCCTCAGGATTCGCGGAAGCAGAAGGTTCAGCAGGTATCTTGAAGAGGGTCAGAAAACTCTTCAATGGCCTATCCCCTGCTGTTACAATAAGCGACGATGGAAGAACTTCTTTAACATTTGAAAGAATTGCTGGAAAATTATCTTCCGGTCAACTCGAGAATGTTCTTGAAGCGTCATGGAAAATAGCTGATTCAAACAGGGATAAACGGCTTGTTGTCATCTTTGACGAATTCCAGCAGGTCAGTCTGCTCGGTGATGACAGGATTGAACGTCTTATAAGGAGTGTGGTGCAGGAACGAAGCGATATTGCATGGTTCTTCTGCGGAAGTAGTGCACATCTTATAAAGCGGAGGTTTCTTGATTCAAACAGCCCTCTTTACCGGAGCGCAGGGCATTATCCAATTGAAGCTATTTCAGATGAGCACTGGATTCCATTCATATCCGGAAAGTTCAGATCCACTGGAAGAGATATTTCCAGAACAGTTACAAAAAAACTCCTTTATATGACCTACGGTCATCCTTTCTACACTCAACTGCTATGCTCATCCTTGTGGGACATATGCGAACCTGAGAGCAAAATATCAGATGATATGCTGGAGCAGGTGCTGGATATCCTGCTGGAAAGAGAGAACTCAACTTACCATACGCTTTGGGCTTCTCTTCCAGAACAGTCGAAACGTATGCTCAGAGCAATTGCGTTTGAGAATCCCCTGAGATCCCCTTACTCTGGAGAAGTCCTCAGGAATTACGGATTCACATCACCATCGAGTGCTGGGAGAGCTATAGAATATCTTACTTATCATGATCTTATCACAAAATCCATGAGTGCTGGATATATTATCATTGATCGTTTTCTGGGTATGTGGTGCAGGAAGAATTTCGTTGTGTAGCTGGTACCTGATATGCCCATCATCTCCTTGGTTATTCAAACTTAGTTTTATGATGTGAAACCGGAAATCAGTTTCATTGGAAGAAATGAGTTTGCTGTCCCAGGAATCAGTGATCTATAGAGCTGCTTCCGGGAATTCGCCAAGTTTCCGATGAATCCTTTCCGCAGCCAGTCTGCCTGAAAGAAGCATACCCCCGAAAACAGGACCCATTCTATGAGATCCCATTGCAGCATTGGCTGCCATACCCGTTACGAACAGGCCATTGACAATCTCAACCGTGTTTTCCGCAAGAGCCCTCTCTCCCATATCAGCGTTCATGGACCGCTCCCCCTCAATCCCCCCGGATGGAGTGTTGAGTACCATGTCCGTTTTCTCTACAACTTTCCGAAGCACTTCCAGGGGGTGGCCTGTTGCTTCGATCACATACTTCGCTGATATGCAGATGGGGTCAACATGGAGGTCTGCGATCTCTATTGGGCTGGACGTCACAACCACTCCGCATATTCTCCCTTTGTTCACCATTACATCCTCGACCGAGAATAGGTTGTAAATGGAAACGCCGGCCCTGCAGGCCGCAGAGATCAGAGTGGAGATAGATTCCACGGAACCGGCTACGAAATAGCCCGGGGAATACTCCTTCGTGGTGACTCCAAGCTCCTCAAGGATCTTCCTTCCCTCGTCCTGAACCACAATGACATTGTAACCCATTCCACCTCCCCACATACCGCCTCCCGTGGAGAGCTTTCTGTCAAATACCGCAACCTTATGCCCCATAAGGGCAAGTTCACGGGCAGCGATAAGCCCGGCCGGCCCTCCTCCAGCCACCGCAACATCAACTTCAAGATTGTCCAGAAGGCCCCGGAGGAATGTATCAACTATCGCCCTGCTTATCTCTACTTCGCTAAGTTTTACCATGACTCTCCCTGTTTATGCCAGTACTTCGGCCTTTGTCGCTGCTCTGATTGTCTTTTCATCAATGGAAGAGAGCACCCCAAGGATACGCTCCAACGCTGACTATCAAACCGCGATTTTCTACCGGGAATAAATACTGATGGAACATAACCCTGTCAAAGACCTGGACGGCTGTCAACAAAATAACAATTTGTCAAACCTGACTCAAAGAATTCCGAAATTCAGTTCCTATTCTTTATTAATAGAGTACTACGGGTATGTCAGAAGTATAATGGACGCTGTTAAATCCAGTATTGCATTCAACACCCCGATGGCTTGAATGATGCAGTCAGGAGGTTCTGCGCTACATCCGGAATCCTGTCGGGAATAAAGGGGGTTGCGGTGATTTCCGAGTGTCGTATAAACACACAAATTTGAGTAATCCACTGATGCCCGATTACCGATCGGTATTACCGTTCAAATCCGGGGGGATAGCATGAAGGCATGTCTTCAGCTGGCAGACGGATCCATTTTCAAGGGTTCAACTTTCGGGTTTGACACTGAGGCGATCGGTGAAGTGGTCTTCTGCACCGGCATGGTTGGTTACCCAGAAAGCCTTACAGATCCAAGCTACAGGGGACAGATACTGGTCATGACATGGCCCCTCGCAGGCAGTTACGGTGTCCCTGAATTCCTTCCTGGAAGCAGGCATTTCGAATCTGATAAAATACA
>DAOWJX010000103.1 GCA_030640155.1 Candidatus Aegiribacteria sp.
ACCAGTGATCTCCCAGCTGTTAAGATCAGCAGGATTTCCATCGTATTCTACCATGGCATGGAAGAGGATCTCACCGCTGAAATCATATACGCGAAAGACAATTCCAGGGAAAGATCCCAGTCTGACCCACAGCCTTTCTTCGCCATCTACGAACATATCATTGATAACTCTTCTATATGGATCCAGTTTAACTGGTCTGCCTGTTGATGAACCTCCAAGCGCCAAACGGACTAAGCTGTTCCAGGCATTCATTTCAGCCTGAAGATCTTCTTCACTTTTCCGCACTCTATGAAAATTCTCATCCTCTATGTAAAGGAAAGGAGTTCCATCAGGTTTGCAGCCATGGATCACGAACTCGTCAATCGATGATTGAGAGTAGAAGACCCGCCCATCGAGAGTGGCGCAGCAGTAAATGGTGCTCTCTCTGCTCCTGGAAAAATCGCTAACATCTGATTGTACCCATTCATATTCAACACTGAAATACTCAACAGAAGGCTCCTCATCACCATCCCAGCGGGCGAGAGTTGAAACGAAAGTAACTCCGTCTTCATCAGGCAGAAATTCGGTTTCTTTTCCTATAAAACCTCCACTGTCCAGAGCAGTTATTAAGAATGGATTGAAGAGCGGCCAGGTCATCCGGCTCTGATATTCGCAGTTGCTGTCAAACAATGTGATTGAACGCGGATCTCCGATCAGCATGGTTCCATCGGAGAGGAACGACACGACCCACGGTATATGAAACTCACCAGGTCCTTCCCCTTCTCTTCCTATCGTTCTGATGAATTCTCCCTCCGGTGTGTACATGAATGCCGCATGCTTCATTCTGTCCACAAATACGATATTGCAGTCTGGTGAATGAGTCGGGCTGACAGGCCATCCAAGAATGTATTCAGGGTCACCAATTTCGACCCCTATCGAATCGGTAATAACGAGTATGTATTCTATCTCGGGGAGTTCGGGGGGTGTTTCATCAGATCCGCATCCTGTAAGTATCGTTATTATGGATATCGATATGAGTATTCCGGCTGATGTATTCATGCAGTATCTCAATATTTGCTCCTTGAAGAACAATTCCACAGTTCTATTCTATACAGAATAAGATGGATCATTTTATCATCCGGAGCAAGGGGATCACAATCATATTTCAGGTGTTTAGTAGACATCGATCATTGTCTTTATCATCCCTTTACAGTATTTACTGGGTAAGTGGCGTTTCCCGGCGTGATAATATTCGATCGAAGAAAGGTTGTATACCTATGACGTCTTCAGATAGCATTTTGAAGAAAGGAACATCCCTCTTGTTGCTTTTACTGGTCTCTCTGTCAGGTTTCATGGTCGGCTGCGGGGGTACTGAAGAGGAATTGAGATCAGAAGAGTTCACCGCAAAAGCAACTGAACTCGTGGAATCAATGGTGGCGGGGGATTTCTCAACGGCGGTGGAAGGCTTCGACAGCGCTATGAAGGACGTGTTCCCTTCTGAAATGCTTGGAGATACCTGGAACTCTCTAATTTCACAGGTTGGCGTTTTCCAGAAACAGACAGGGACGCATATGGAGGCGATCGAGGGCTATGATATCGTTTACGTGACCTGCGAATTCGAGTATGCAATGATAGATATCAAGGTGGTATTCAACGCCGAGAATCAAGTTGCCGGTCTGTTCTTTGTCCCATCCACGGGTTCCACCGAGTAAGAGACCCCCGTAACGTGTGCAGGATTCGTTCCGGTTGGTAAAACCAGCGGGGTCGATCATTTCCCTGCCATATCAACCCGCAAATCTCACGAGCTGAGAACTCCGCGTTTAGTCCGTGTCCGCCTTACTGTGCTACTCAGCCTTCGGGCCAAGTTCCACGCCAGATTACTTATTCAGAACGAATTCTTTATAGCTCCCCAGGTACTGCTCTCCAGACTCACCGGGAAAGAGGTTACAGCGATATTATCGACCTCCGTATCGAAGTAAGTTCCGCTGGGATCTCTGAGGCTTTCGAGGTCCAGGCAACCGTTGTTCTGGTAGGTATCGTCCACCCGCACGATCATCCAGTAATCCGGCTCCGGGCTGACCGGTCCAGTCCAGATCTTGGCACGCAGGTGGTCGTTCAAGCACTCGAACCTGATCCAGTATGCTGTATCGTACACAAACCCTCCTGGATAAGGCAGATAGGAACCGAGCATAACATAGCTGGTGAATGAGTCATACCTCAGGATGTAGTAGTTTCCAGTGGCGTAATTAAGATAGAGAGCATAACCGGAGAACGTGACTGGGTCGAACCTGATATTCAGTCCTGTCTTCCCGGTGGGTTCGTGAGTGATGGTCTCAACAAGCACTGAGTAGTTCGAATCCGACATCGAACCTCCGAGGTCCCCGCGGTATGTAAGGGCATAGATGATATCAATACCGCTGTATGACAACTCGTACCGGAGATCACCATTGACTTCATAGGTGGCGCCGGTCACCATTTCGAACCACCCGTTGGCATTGCCGTCGTCGAAGTTATCCTCAAACAGCACATCCTGGGCAAACACCATCGGTACAAGAACCATTAGAAAAGCTAGAGTCTTCATCGATCCATCCCCTCTCTCTGCCGTGGCAATCGGGAATAAATTCGACATTCGTCCGACCGCCACGAATAGACTCGTCAGACTTATATGTCTCGGAAAGCGTTTATGATATAGGCGCACAAGGTCCAGCAAGAGCCCGGGTGGTGTATCCGGGGCATTTATCCAATGTTATTATGCTCCCGAAGAATTGTGCCGTCAATACTTTACTAAATGAGTAGCTAATCGAATCAAATCGCTACCGAATCAGACCGGTTGACTGGGGAACTTCTTCAATGCCCTCGTGATAACCGATATACATCAGAAAATGAGTGCATTACGGCTGCCGGTTTCAATTCAATCGCTGTTATCTTTATCTTTACTTACCCGTTAACCAGACCGAACCTTTGTATTATTCATGGGTTAATTGAGTGTAATGCGGAGGAGAAATGATGGAGAAAAGATCAGACGAAGAACTGTTAAGAGCTGCTCAGGCCGGTAACATTTCCGCTTTCAACGATCTGGTAAGGCGCTGCCGGACGGGGATAATGTCGGAATTGACCGGCTTGATGGGCAACATCCATGACGCGGAGGACGTCGCTCAGGAAGCTTTTCTACGAGGTTATCTGAAGTTATCAACCCTGGGAGTACCGTACAATTTCGGAGGCTGGGTAAGACAGATCGCCAGGAACATAGCCCGTAACCGGCTCAGCAGAGATCCCAGGTTTGTTGTTCTGGATGAGCAGTGTGTCATTGACGAGTACAGTGATGCTGTGGATTTGAACAGCGATGATGCTGATTCACAGGCGGAACTGGCTCTGCTGGCCCTGTCCAGACTATCCTCGAAGCTTCGGGAAACAGTACGTCTGACTTACCTCTCCAGTTACTCTCAAAAACAGGTTGCCCGGAGACTCCGCATTCCCCTGGGTACGGTTAAACGCCGCCTCTGGGAAGGTCGGGCGAAAATGAAGAAAGAGGTGCTGAGTATGTCCAGAATAGGAAGAAGTGCGGAGCCTGTAAAACTAGTGCCGGTTATCAGGATAGAGGAACTCCCGGATGAGCAGATGGAAATCAGCACTACAGGGCCGGGACTTTACTTCGGAACGGTTCTTGAAGAAGGTCACCTGGAGGTATGCCGGTTCTTCGATTACCCCGGTGGAGTTCTAACACAAACCGTTCAGACCCAGGTGGTTCGAAAGGTGAATGTCCTGGGTAGGGAGTGTTATGAAGTGCTTATCGAGCATTCCGATTGCGAGCCTCCCATACCAAATATCCTTGATTACTTCAACGTCACCGATCAGGGATTTGACTGGGTTATGAGAGTGACGGCAGATGAAACCTATCCCCAGACAAGGTTCATGAAGGAAGGGGAAGAATTATTCCCTTTATCCTATTCATGCGGGGAAAACAAAGATTACAGTGCCCGTATGGTAGATCTTACAATCGGTAACATGCGGTATGGACGCTGCCTGGCAGTATTCTGGGGATGGCAGGATGATGGTACACCGGCTGAAAGTTTCTACAGCTCGGACGGCAGACAGGTTCTGCATCGCAGGTATGTTGGTCCTGAAGCTCCCGAATCACAGAATTACCAGTATGCCAATCTTAAGGAAGAGGAGAGAAAAACCTTCAGAGGAAAAGAATACCGCCTCTGGTACGATACTGTTTTAATGGAATAGTGACATTACTCCATCCACTGTAATTGCGGGGATTGGCTCCGGTTCCGGATAACTCCGTAATCGGAGTCTTTTCTGTTAGTATACAACCGGTTCTGCATCCGAATCAATTCCGCTTTCCCATCTGTCTGCTTGAATTCTGTGGGATTGCAGGGTGAACACTTGCGGGTGCTGATATCTGATAGTATTTATGCGATGATCGAAGTTTGTGATTGAAAGGCTTAATTGATGAATTACACTCTCATTATACCGTTATCAGTATCCCTTGCTGCTGCCCAGCCTCCAGCATTTCAGGAACCTTTCAACATCTATGCAGGTGGAAATCCTATTGAAGTGTACTTTGCACCTGCCATATGTTTCAGTGACTGGGACGGTGACGGACTACAGGATATTATGGTAGGTCACTGTAATTCAGGCATGGGCGGTACTATTGACCTGTACCTTAATTCCGGATTTCCGGATTCACCTGTTTTCACATATTCTACAATCATGCAGGCAGACGGTATGGACATTGTACTGCCTGCAGGTGGTTGAAACGATTGGTCGATACTGAATCCACAGGTTGTGGATTGGGATCAGGACGGATTCAATGATCTTATAACCGGTGCGGGAGACGGCCAGGTACATTTCTTCCGCAGGGAGCTTGATGGCAGTCTTCATGAGATGCCGGTTCTCTTTTCCTACGGTGATACCCTGGATCTGGGAAACTGGGCGGCACCGGAGGTTTTCGACTGGAACGAGGATGGTCTG
Source organism: Candidatus Aegiribacteria sp. (assembly GCA_030640155.1). Classification (GTDB taxonomy): domain Bacteria; phylum Fermentibacterota; class Fermentibacteria; order Fermentibacterales; family JCC-6; genus Aegiribacteria. The sequence continues at coordinate 4,960 of DAOWJX010000103.1, forward strand.
CCTGATCTTCTGGCCGGGGCTGGCAGCGGCTGGCTGTGGCTCTACATGAACGTCGGATCGCCAGGTCTCCCAGAGCTGGCAGAGGGGATACCTGTTCAGTGCGGGGGATATCCCATCGACCAGAATTTCGCCTGTCCGGCAATGGCGGATCTTGACGGTGACGGTCTGGAGGATCTTCTGATCGGCATCTACACCGGGGAAGTGCTCTGGTTCCGCAATGAAGGAGCCCCTGGATCCCCTTTATTCTACACATATACGGAATTGCAGTCCTGCGGGTCATCGATAGATTTCTTCAACTGGGCAAAACCGGACTATGCAGACTGGAACAATGATGGATCACTGGACATAATCGGTGGTGTATATACGGGAGAAAGCATTCTGGTCTACCTTGCAGAAGGAACCGGGATAAGTGATCCTTCCGAACCTTCTCAATATGGAGAAATTATTCTCAATATTCTCGGAGTACCGGCCATTTCAGGATTCACAGTTGAAGTTATCCTACCCGAAGCCGGTGAGGTTGATCTGGTTCTTTATTCAATCGATGGAAGAGTGGTGTCGGCTGACCACTCACATGAGATGTCTGCCGGCAGGAACACGGTGAGTTTCATCACAGGTGAATTGCCCTCGGGAGTGTATCTTCTCCATTGCGAATGGATGGGTTACCGTGCCTGTCGTTCTGTTACCGTACTTGGCCTCTGAGAGAATAGACCCTTAACTGTCCAATACAGGGCAAATACTACAACTGTCGCTGCTTACCAATTCAGCGGCGCGACCGTTCTGTAATAGAATAAGAGCGCAGCGTACAGAATGTCTAGTTGGCGTTCGTGCCCCTCCCCCGCAGCACTCATAAGGCTCATGTACTCAAAGCCCGTTTCCGGATAAGGCAGAATATAAACATCACTGCTTGTGAATATCCCCGCATTCGACGTGGTTGTATGCACCATCACTACGTTATCCTTCGTGAAAATAACATCTGTCCTGTCATAAACGTCCATGTCATATCTTATCCGGACAACCGCTGATATATCCTCGTTTGGTATAACGTATTCTTCAACCTGCCTCATATGCTCAAAAACAAGGAACACCAATCCCTCATTAACTCCTCTATCTACAGCATATGTATCGGTTAAAGGAACACCTGAAAATACTTCAGCCGCATAATCCTGATTGGCGAATTCCTGATCGTATGTAATGACATAATCGATTCCATCAACATCGCTGGGAATTCTAGAAACAGTTGGGGAGGGTTGCTCGTTTGCCGGTTCCAGTGTTCCTGAGCTTCTACTTCGTGTACATGAGAATGCAGTGAAGAGTAGAACAACCAGAATCGTTACAATCGCATTAATTTTCATCTTTTCCATCCGACATACTATTCCCTCAAGGTGTGCTGCAGGTGACACATTTTTCCTGACAGGGATGAGACTCAATAAGGTTTTACACAACTACACATGAATATTACTGCGGAATGGACTATCACACCAGGGCAATGTGCCTGGCATTCATTCGCTCATAATTTTGACTTGAGGATATAGTTATCTGTATTATCTGTCTAGGTAGAAAACCAGAAATTGTGGCTGTATAGATAGAACTTGAGAATATCCATTTTGAATACACGATACCGAACCGGGATTGTACTATTTGAAAGGAGTGATGATGAAGAAGATAATACTGCTTTCAATGGCTGTGTCCATGCTATCAGTACTTTCAACATGCGGAAGTGATTCCACCGGTCCGGAACCTCAATCTGAGAACTGGATGCCCCTGTCGGTAGGTAACTGCTGGAACAGCACCATTGAAGGATATACGATAGATCCGACAGGTCCGGACACTTTCGATCTCAGCGGCTCGATGGAAAGGACTGTCACTGCCCTGCTTGATCATCAGGGAGGATTCCAGGTCTACGAGTTCGAAACACTGATGGAGATGACCTTTACCCATCCAGATACGTCCTATGTAGTTGCGGAGACACTCTACATCTATCTTCGCAACACAGGTGATGAAATGAGAGAATATAAGGATACAGTTTCGACCGACTACATGCTGATAGCACTGTTTCCACTGATTCTGAACGAAACCTGGTCGGCATCGCCTGTTTCCAGTACAATCTATGAAGTCGTCAGCCTTAACGCTTCAGTAACTGTCCCTGCGGGCAGCTTTTCAAATTGCGCTATTATCAGGGAAACCGATTTGAATGCACCGGATTTCCAATGTGATCGCTACTTCCACCGGAATCTGGGGATCGTACGAGACAGCCTTGTATACGGAAACCTGCAGGAGATCATACTTAATCTGGAGTCGTTCAATGTTCTTTATGACCCTTAACAGTTCTGGTAGAGAACTTATACAGGGAAGTATGACCAA
>DAOWJX010000305.1 GCA_030640155.1 Candidatus Aegiribacteria sp.
CAGCACAGGCATGACGCTGGAAGATCGGGAGTTCTTGAATGATTGTTCTTCTGCTTCTGTCACTTGTTAATGTAACGGTAGGTCCCGGCTGGAGCGATCCTATTGTAGTTACTGATGAACCGAACAGCTCTCAACCTCTCCAGTTCATTACAATGGATGAATATGACCGATTCCATCTGCTATGGTCGGACTACCAGCTTGATCCCAGAATAGGCTATAAGGTCTTCCTTCTTGATGGGACAACAGTTGTTCCCGATACAATGGTCTCCAGAGATACGAACAGTGCCTATTTAAGTGATGTTAGTATGGGTGACAGCCTGTTTGCCTTCTGGCGTGAGTCCAATCCTGTTTACTACTGCATTAGAAGCCTTGAGGACGGCAGCGAGATCACTCCTGTTACGTATCTATTCACTGAGTACACGAATTACCAAGAAATTAGGATCTGTCCTGATTCCCTTGGTAGGCTTCACGTTCTCCGCAACATCGGTCAGGATGTTCGCTATGCCGTATGGATCCCAGCTCCAGGCTCAGGCTTTATAGAGGAGTATGGCTGGATGATCCCTGAAGCATGGATAATCGGTATGCTTCTTGTTGACGGAGACAGGGTTCATCTGATACTCGGTGATTCCTATCAAACATACATGTATATGCAGTATGATCTTGAAGGTAATGTTACTGTCCCTTTGTATGATTTTACACAGGATAACTGGGAGATGGACCGCTATCCCGGTCTTGTTGTTGACAACAACGGGGATCTGATAGTAATCAGCCAGGTTCTCATAAGCGGTTATCCACACAGGTATGGATTCTGGAGGCTTAATGGACGGACCGGGGATCTGGAGATCAATGCCAAGTGGATCGTGGTCAGTGATATTCCGAATATGGATGTGAGCAAGGATATGGTTCTACTTCCGTTTCCGGATCATGAGAAGTTCTATCTTGTTTGGGCTGACGGTTGGTTCAGAAAGATCCTGTGGTACATAGTCATGGATAATGCAGGTACACTTCTTGTAGAACCCACAGCGGCATACGATCATAGTGATGAGGATCCTGAACAGCTTGCTAATGTTGATGGAGTGGTTGATTCCGAGGGAAATTTGTATGTAATCTATAATCAGGCAGAAGATGAGCCCATTTTCGGCGGTTACCCCACCTTCGGCTGGTTCAACGCCACCAGTCTCGGGCTTGAGGAAGAAGAGGAGTCCTCAGAACAGGGAACAGCACTTACCATCATAGAACCTTCCTGCAATCCCTTTTGCAGCAGTGTTGAATTCTTTATCATAGGTGCTGTAATCTCAGAACTCTCAGTTTACGACATAACCGGCCGCCTGGTTGCAGAGATTCCTGTTAGTGATGGTGTTGGAGTCTGGGACGGGAGTGGTTACAGCGGTGACAGACTTCCTTCTGGTGTCTACACTGTCAGCGGTGGCGAGAACTGCGAACCTGCCGTTGTGACATTGCTGAATGACAAATTGTGAGAATGTTTTTTTATCTCTCATCCTTTGTATGATATTTTATTAAATTAGCAATTGTAAAAGATTTCCAAAGAATTTTGTGCCTGGGAAGATTTATCACTCGTTCAAACATCACTGGTGAGATATACTGTAAAGATTCCAAACCTTGACGATTACGAAGTTTGCATATATCCTTCGTGCCACATAATTGTGATGCGGTGGGCGATTAGCTCAGTTGGCTAGAGTACTTGCTTGACATGCAAGAAGTCACTGGTTCAAGTCCAGTATCGCCCACCATTTTTATTTAGTTAAGAATTTGACCGGAGGGAGGTTGCCGGGACCATGCGTATTATTTTCCCAGACAGCAGTGTAAAAGAATTTGAGGCCGGCACTACCGGTCTTGATATTGCGGAATCAGTTTCTCACGGTCTTGCAAGGAATGCTCTGATTGTTCGATTCGAAGGTGAGCTTCTTGATCTGAACACACCATTGCCGGAAGGCGGCAGGATTGAGATTCTCACATTCCAGGATGAAGAAGGGAAGAAAGCTCTAAGGCACAGCTGCGCTCATCTTCTTGCCGGAGCGGTTCAGAAGCTGTTTCCGGGTACGAAATTCGGTATTGGTCCATCCATTGAAGACGGATTCTACTACGACATGGATATACCCGAGTTCTCAGGTATTTCAGCATTTGATGCGATCTCTGATGAGATGAAGAAACAGATTAAGGAAGATCTGCCATTCATTAGAAAGAAAATGAGCTTCGAAGATGCTTTCAAACTCTTCAGTGAAAGAGGAGAAGATTACAAGCTGGAACTGCTTGAAGAGCTTCGAGATATCGGTGAAGATATATCCGTTTACTCGAACGGAGATTTCATCGATCTTTGCCGCGGGCCTCATGTTCCCTCCACAAAGGCGTTGAAGCATTTTGAGCTTCTCAGTATTGCCGGCGCTTACTGGCGCGGTGATGAGAAGAATGAAATGCTGACCCGCATCTACGGATCTGTTTTTGACTCTTCAAAGAATCTCAAGGCACATCTGGAGATGCTTGAGGAAGCAAAGAAGAGGGATCACAGGAAGCTTGGTCCTGAACTCGGACTGTTTATTATCGGTGGCGAAGGTGGACCGGGACTGACCTACTGGTTGCCTGCCGGTACGATTGTTCGGGAGGAGCTTGAGAATCACTGGAAGAAAGCACATGTAAAAGCCGGATACCAGCTTGTCAATACTCCTCATATCGCTCCTGTTGAGCTCTGGAAAACTTCCGGGCATTACGATTACTACCGTGAGAACATGTACTTTCTTGATATTGACAGCGGTGAGTACGCTCTGAAGCCGATGAACTGCCCCGGGCATATTATCATCTATAAACACCGGAAAAGATCATACCGCGAACTCCCCATACGCTTTGCTGAACTTGGTATGGTCTACAGGTACGAAAAGAGCGGTGTACTTCACGGACTCATGCGGGTCCGAG
>DAOWJX010000161.1 GCA_030640155.1 Candidatus Aegiribacteria sp.
CCCTGGCTCCGATACAATCAGGTGTGAAGAGCACTCTTCGTTCAAGAAGCTCCTCAAGTCTGGAAGCTACGGGAGCAAGACTGAGATCATTATTTCTCTTTCCGTCGGGTCTTCCCAGATGACTCGCTATTATAAGCGAAGCGCCCTTATCGAGAATGTACCTGATTGTTGGCAGAACAGCTCTTATCCTTGAATCGTCAGCAATTCTGCCGTCATGAATCGGGACATTCATGTCCACTCTGAGAAAGACTTTCCTGCCGGCTAGCTCCGCATCTTGAAGTAAAGGGTATTTCACAACCCGACCTCTGCCATGTAACATGCAAAGTCGACCATTCGACACGCATATGCGTATTCATTGTCATACCAGGACAGGACTTTGACCATTCCCGGACCCATGGTCTTTGTTATAAGAGAATCAAAAATGGAACTGTACGAATTCCCAATTATGTCGCTGGATACGAGCGGTTCCTCCGAGTACTGCAGTACACCCTGAAGAGTTCCGTCAGCCGCATTCTTCATAGCTCTGTTTACAGATTCGACCGAAGCATCGCTTTTCAGCTCACAGACAAGATCAACAAGTGAACCGTCAGCGACAGGGACCCTGACAGCCATTCCATCCAGTTTGCCTTTTAACTCCGGAATAACAAGTCCGACAGCTGCTGCCGCGCCTGTATTAGTGGGTATGATATTCACTGCTGCAGCCCTCGCTCTTCTCAGATCCGAGTGTGGCAGGTCCAGTATCTTCTGATCATTCGTGTAGGCGTGGATCGTTGTCATGATTCCACGGACAATACCAAATGTGTCGTTGAGAACCTTTACAACCGGAGCGAGGCAGTTGGTGGTGCAGCTGGCAGTGGAGATGATATTATCCCTCTCAGGGTTGTAAAGTAAGTGGTTAACACCATATACAACAGTCAGATCAGCACCGTTCTCACCTTTAGCCGGAGCGCTTAAAAGAACTTTCTTCGCTCCAGCTTCAAGGTGCAGAGAGGCTTTCTCTCTTGTTCTGAAGAAACCTGTTGACTCAATAACAATATCCACTCCCAGTTCTTTCCAGGGAAGCTGCGCGGGATCAGGCTGTGACAGCACCAGAAAAGTGTCTCCACCCGCTTCTATCGAATCACCGTGGACATATACGTCACCTGGAAAACGTCCGTGCACTGAATCGTACTTAAGGAGATGAGCAAGAGCATTCGGATCCGTTAGATCATTTACAGCCACTATATCAATATCTGTATTCATCAGTGAACGCCTGTAGACGAGTCTTCCAATTCTCCCGAAACCGTTGATCGCCACTTTCACTGCCATTTTAGTAACCTCCAGATTATCCGAAGAATAATTTTGCGGTCTCATACTGTTCGAGAGGTACAGTTTTCAGTATACCAACTGCATCCTCCAGGTTAACCGCTTCAATTTCTGTTCCACGAAGTGCTGTCATTTTTCCGAACTGCCCCTTCTCAGCCATCTCAATCGCTTTCACTCCCAGCCTGGTTCCGAGCACACGGTCAAAAGCGGATGGACAGCCACCTCTCTGAATATGTCCAAGAACTACATGTCTTGTTTCAAGATCAGTTCTGTCAGCAATTTCATTCTTGAGAACTTCACCAACACCGATACCAGTTCCAAGCTGGACATGTCCGAATTCGTCTTTTGCAGCGGAATGCATCACATGACGCTGTAGCTGAGGATCCACAGCGCCTTCAGCAATCGCGACAATAGCATACCTTAAACCTTCTTCGTATCTCTTTACCAGAAGATCACATACTTCATCAGTATCGAATTCCACTTCCGGAAGAAGGATTACATGAGCACCGCCTGCCATACCTCCGTACAGCGCCATCCAGCCGGCATGACGTCCCATTATTTCAACTACAATAACTCTCTCGTGACTCCTCGCTGTTGTATGAAGCATATCCAGGGTCTTCATGACATTGTTGATCGCCGTATCAAAACCAAAAGTATAGTCCGTTGCACTTAGATCGTTGTCAATTGTCTTGGGAACACCAATTACAGCCAGGCCCAGCTCGTTCAATTGGCTGGCAACACCAAGAGTATCCTCCCCACCTATTGCAATGAGGCAATCGAGTTCCTGATTCCTGTACGTCGAGCTGATACCTTCAAATCCATTCTCGACCCTGACTGGATTCGTTCTAGAAGACAGAAGAACAGTTCCGCCCTGCATATGAATATCTCGAACATTTTCCAGGTTAAGCTCGATTGAAGTGTTCTCTATCACACCCTTCCAACCTCTGAGGAATCCGGTTATCCTGTGTCCCTGACCTCTTCCCCTGACGGTAATACCTCTTATGACCGCGTTAAGTCCCGGAGCGTCTCCGCCACCTGTAAGTATGCCTATGTGCATTACTTACCTCCTATTTTTCATATACTGACTTATTTATTTTCACTCTGCTTTAACAATTTAAAGACCAGTTTCTTCATCTCCGGTATCGAGAGTGATTGTCCTCCATCGGACAAAGCTTTGTCCGGGTCAGGATGCACTTCAAGCATAATACCATCTGCCCCCGCCGCGAGACCTGCGAGAGATAGCGGTTCAAGCAAATCTCTCCTTCCGGATGCATGACAGGGATCAACAATGACAGGGTATCCACCCAGCATTCGGGCAAGAGGTACAGCGGAAATATCCAGAGTGTTTCTTGTCCATGTTTCAAAAGTCCTGATTCCACGTTCACAGAGTACGATTCTGTCGTTTCCCTCTTTTACCAGGTATTCAGCAGCCATAAGCCATTCCTCTATCGTGGCCATAAATCCCCGTTTGAGGAGTATAGGCATATCGGTTTTGCCCAGCGCGGAAAGTAAAGAAAAGTTATGCATGTTTCTGGCGCCAACCTGGAGCATATCAGCGTGCTCCATAGCAGGTTCAATCTGATGAATTGCCATTACTTCGGTGACAACCGGTATGTTGAATTCTTTTCCAACTGAATGGAGAAGTTTAAGACCTTCAAGACCAAGCCCCTGAAAGGAATAGGGAGAAGTTCTCGGTTTGAAGGAACCACCTCTGAGTATCGATACACCGGCCTCAACAACGGCTCTGGCAACTTCTCTCAGCATCCCGACATTTTCGACGGAACATGGTCCGGCTATCAGGATGGGGTTTCCTGTGCCTATATGGACATCTCCGACGGTTACAGATCTGATGTCCAAATTCACCCCTTTCCAAGTTCACTAATTATGAATCTGATGATTTCTCTCATTGAACTGTCAGCAACCGGACCAGGATTATGACCTACGGCGTTGTCCTCCTGATCATCCACCCAGGTCGGATCAAAACCTCCTCCGATTTCTGTCATCAATTCAGCCCTGTTATTAATAAGACGAACAAGTTCAACATCTGATCGAAGAAGTTCGCCACGATAATCAGGAACTATCTCTCTGGTTTCCACTGCTTTTCTATCTATTTTTCCGCTGGCCGTCCTGGGTAGTCCGTACACGAAATTTATAAGTCTCGGTATTTTGTGTTCATCAAGGAATTCGCGAAGAAAACTTCTCATACCGGCAACGGTCAACTCAACACCCGGTCGAGGTACAATGTAAGCGGTAGGCATCTCGCCACGAGTGGGATGATCCCTTCCGACTACACATACGTCTAAAATCCCGGGGTGTTTCAGTAGTGCCAGTTCAACCTCGAGGGGGTACACTTTCAGCCCTGCAGCTTTAATCAATCCTCCACGTCGTCCAAGAAAGATCAGGCGATTATTTTCTTTTCTGAACATATCACCGGTACGGTACCATCCATCCACGAAAGCCGCATCGGTCTGAGGTCGACCCCCCAGATACCGGGTAACCACTCCGGGACCTGAAATCCACATCTCACCTTTACCATCTGCCTCCAGAGTTTCCCCGGTGA
>DAOWJX010000005.1 GCA_030640155.1 Candidatus Aegiribacteria sp.
GGTCGGTTCAGCGTTTCATGGTCGAGAACAAGCTGATGTCTGGGTCAAACCTCTTGCGGATGGTTCAATTGCAGTTGGACTGTTCAATCTGGGCGAGAGGGATGGAAGGCGGCTGTCTGTTGCATGGGAATCGATCGGTCTTAACAATCGATGTTCCTGCCTGGTGCAAGACTTGTGGGCACACGAGAACCTGGGCTCTTTTACAGGATATTTCTCAACTCTCATCAATAAGCACGATGTGGCTTTAGTGAAAATAATACCTGAGAAATAAGGAAATTCTTACCCGTTCCGTTTTCTGTGCCAGTGGTCGAGCTTCACGTACAGACATGGCAATACGACAAGTGTGAAGAACGTCGCTACTGCCAGCCCGCCCGATACGGTTCTAGCCATGGGAGCCCACATCACGGAACTGTCTGTTGCTGCTATAGACAGAGGCATCAGAGCAAGTATTGTCGTGAAAGTGGTCATAAGAATCGGTCTGAGCCTCTTCCTTCCAGCGAGCACAATTGCGTCCCTTGAGGACATCCCTGATTCACGACGCAGCTTGTTGGCAAAATCGATAAATACTATACCATTATTGACCACAATCCCGGTGAGCATGAGAAGCCCGATAATGGATGTAAGTCCCATAGTCGTACCTGTAAGTAACAATGTCCAGATAACACCTATCATCGCTAGAGGTATTTCCACCATTATGATGAAAGGTTCGAGAAGAGATTCGAACTGTGATGCCATCACCATGTAAACAAGAATGATCGCAACAAAGATGGCAAGAGCCATACTACCGAAAGCCTCCCCTTTGTCTTTGATGTCCCCAAGAATTTCGTACCTGTGCCCGTTGAGATCCAGTGTATCCAGCATAGTTTCCACATCAGTCGCAACTTCGCCAAGAGGACGATCAAGTATTCGGCAGGTGACCGACACGCTCCGCGACCTGTTTCTCCTTCCAATATCCTCAGGCACGAGAGTGTTCTCGAAACTACCCCATGCATCAAGTGGAAGTCCATATGCAACAAGCCCCGCAATTTGTTCCTTTGTCGACTTTGAGTTTTCACGATAATGAAGGTTGATGTTGTACTGCCTGCTGTCTTCAGTATATGAAGCTGCATCCAGCCCCAGGACACCAATAGTTATCTCTGTACCCAAACGCGCAGGTGACTGCCCCCGAAGGAACAGGACATTCTCAGATGGAATGAAATCAACCTGTATCAGCCGATTCTTAAGTGAGGATGATACGTCAACTGTGCCGGGGATTCGGATCATTTCCCGACTGACTGTTTCCCCAATATTTCGAAGCTCTCTAAGATCACTGCCGTAGATAACGATGTTGATCGGGAATTCGTTGCCTATCGGCATTCCGCTGGAGAGACTGAACACAATACCTGGAAATTGCCCTAAAACTTCGCGGATTGCCGTATCATATTCCTCAATGCTCTTCGATCTCTCCTCTTCCTTAGTGAAGTAGAGCTCCAGGCTCCCACTGCTTGAAGCGGCGGAACCGAAGATCGCACCCATTCCTTCTCTTCTTCCCACACTCAGATAAGAATTGGACAGATCACCTGGTTCTATCAATTCCAGGATAGAGTTCTCTATTTCCACGAAAATGCTGTCGGTGAACTCAAGCCCTGTTCCCGGAGCAAGGCTGATATCAATATCGATAACTCCTTCCTTTGGCTCCGGCAGAAACGTACTGGGTATGAATCTCATCATGAACAGCGAAACCGCAAAAAGCAGAGCCACAGGAATGAACACATACCGTGAATGACCTGTCATCCAGTATACTGTCCGTGAGTACCGCTCTTCCAGTCTGTTGAGCCTATGCTGTATTCTGCTGGAAATAGACCTCTCCGAATGCTCTTTAATAAGTCTCTTCGACCCTGAGGCGAGAAGAGGTATCAGAGATTGAGAAACAAAGAGAGATATGAACAATGCAACAGCTATCGTTATACTAAGATCCCTGAATATCTGACCGGTCATACCGGGTACAAACAACATTGGAATAAATACCGCTACTGTTGTCAGTGTTGAAGCGGTTACCGCCATTCCTACCTGCGATGCTCCATGTTCCGCAGCTTTTTTCCGGTCTTCGCCCTCTCGCCTCCATCTGTGAATGTTCTCCAGAACCACGACTGAGTTGTCTACTATCATTCCGATTGAGATACTGAGACCGGCCAGGGACATAATGTTTAGGTTTACACCGAGAAGATACATCGCTGCAAACGACGCGATGAATGAGATGGGCATTGAGAGACTGACAATTCCAGCATTCGAAATTGAACCAAGGAAGAACGTAAGGACAGCTGCGGCAAGGAACACTGCCTGAATACCGGTAAGCAGCAAATCGTTTATCGACTGCATGATGAATCCCTGCTGGGAGTAAATTACGCTGCAGTCCAGAGTACCTGAATATTCGGAGGCTACCTCATCGATCGCGGACTCGAGCCTCCTGCATGTATTCACCGTGTTCGCATCAGAGCTCTTCCTGAAAATAGCAAGAACGACATCACCCTGATTGAGGTAGACATAATTCTGGGATTCCTGATAACTGTCGATTATATCGGCAACCTCATCCAGGCTTACAGGACGACTTTCATGAACACCTATTACCAGTTCCCTGATGCTGTTAATATCCTCGAACCCGGACTGGATACTCACAGCGAATTCCATGTCACCGTCCTCGATATCACCACCCGGCTGATTACCGCTGACCACCTTCAGAGCAGCGTAAACCTGAGCGAGAGGAATGCCCCTCTCGGCTAGAAGTACCGGATCAATTTCAACATTAATCTGCCTGATCTGCCCTCCTGCCAGATCCACGGACGAGACACCTTCAACCCTGCTGAGTCTCGGTGTAATTTCTTCTTCAATCAGGCTTCTCAGCTCTACGCTGTTCATCACTTCACTCGAAAAAGCTACCATAACAAGAGGCTTCATACTCGATGACATGGTCCAGATACGCGGATCAGATGATCCGTCGGGCAGCTGACTCTTCATCCGATCAACCGCGTCACGAATGTCGCTTTCCGCTTGATCCATATCAGCACTGTTCGTCATTCCCAGTGTAACAACCCTGAGACCATTTTTCGAGTTGGAGAGAACTGTCTCGATTCCTTCGACCCCGGAAACAGCATCCTCGATAGGTTCCGTAACGAGACCCTCCATCTCGAGAGGTCCAGCCCCTGGCAGGACGGTCACTATAACGATCTTTCCAAGGTCGACCTTCGGGAAGTAATCAATTCCAAGTTGCGTAGTTGCGAATAGTCCTGCCCCGGCCAGAAGCAGAAAGATCATGATAAATGTTGTTCTCCTGCGTACCGCCAGTCCTGCAAGACTCATCAGCGCACCACCCTTACCGGATCACCATCGGAAGCAAGGTGATGGCCAAGAGCTATTACTGTATCTCCCGGAGAAATACCCTCTGTTATCTCAAAATCCGTTCCAATGCTTCCGGCGTTCTGGACTGTGAATTCAACATGATAGGTTCCTGCTTTGTAAATTTCCTTATCCTCAAGATGCCCTGCCCAGGCGTTCATCCAGGCCCAAGTCCAGCCAGCTTCCCAGTACTCAACCCATTCAGCGACTTTTTCGCCTGTTTCCTTGAATGTCCATTTGA
>DAOWJX010000063.1 GCA_030640155.1 Candidatus Aegiribacteria sp.
GTGTTACCACTCCGTTCGACTGGGAATGGGCATACTGGTAACCCCTTCCGTAATCCAGCTGCTTCATCAACTCAGTGGGAGCGTTCCGCAGATGAAGAGGAACGGGAAGGCTTCCACCGCTCTGTGCAGCAGATACCGCTTTTTTCCAGGCTGAGTAAACGGAATTCGATTTTGGTGCAAGCGCCAGATAGCATGCCGCCTCAGCAAGTGCCAGATCTCCCTCCGGAGATCCAAGAAATCTGTATGAATCCGCGGCTCTCATCGCTACAGTTAGAGCAGAGGGATCAGCCAGGCCAATGTCCTCGGTAGCAAAACGGATCATCCTCCTGGCAATATAGAGGGGATTCTCACCGGAAGATATCATTCTCGCCAGCCAGTACAGAGCAGCGTCTACATCACTCGATCGAAGTGATTTATGCAGAGCGCTGATAAGGTTGTAATGCTCTTCACCGGATTTGTCATAGCAAAGAGGGGAAGAAGAAACAGCTTTGCTCACGTTCTCAATGGTTATCTGCTTTCCGGAAGACATACCTGCGAGAAGTTCCAGCAGATTCAACGCACGTCTGCCATCACCATCCGCAATCTCAGCGATCCGTTCAAGCGCACCATCCTGAATACCTGAGGGTATCATGTCCCGGAAGCATTCGTGTGAAACGGCTCTATTCAGTATCGACAGTATTTCGGATTCTTTAAGTCTTTTCAGAACGTATACCGAACACCTGCTGAGAAGAGGTGCAATAATTTCGAAAGATGGATTCTCAGTGGTCGCGCCAGCCAGAGTGATAGTACCGTTTTCAATGTGTGGAAGAAATGCATCCTGCTGGGCTTTGTTGAATCTGTGGATTTCATCAACGAACAGAATTGTCCCGGTTCCGTTTACCTGCAATCTTCGAGCATCCTCGACAATCGACCTCACCAGTTTTACCCCTCCTGTAACCGCGCTGAATCTAACGAAATGCTGATCAGTGTATTTCGAAATCAGAAGAGCAAGAGTTGTTTTCCCTGAACCGGGAGGGCCCCACAGAATGAAAGAACCCAGCACTCCCTCTGTGAGAGCTTTCCTGAATGGAGCGCCATCGTTCAGCAGATGCACCTGTCCGAAGACCTCCTCAAGTGTGGATGGTCTGAGAAGATCTGCCAGTGGTGGCTTCAGATCATTACTGATTACATTGTCAAGCAGGTCCATTTCAGGGAGAAAATACCTTATTCGAAGGTGGAAGGAAAGGGAATGTGTTTACCCGGATTCATCACCATTGAACAGTGATATTAATGATATCTAACCCGTCATGCGCTTGCTGACTCCATGAAGAGGATCAAATCAGCTCTGACGGGATATTCAGATAAAAATCAATTATCAACGCTCTTTAAGCAGCGTCACAACAGCAGGTTCGCAGTTCTCACCACTACTTACAGTGTAAACACCAGTGGGAAGTCTGTCACCGCTGTAGCCACGCCCATTCCATACACCAACTCCGTCAGCAACCGGGATCTCAGCCACCAGACGGCCAGATATATCGTAAACTGTAAGCTCTGAGATTTCAGCACCTGTGACAAGGAACTCAACACTCCCGCAGAAGGGATTGCAGGAAGGTTCTATTAAAGTAAGTGCCATTCCCTGTTCTGAAGATTCCTCCTCTTCCTCAAGCCCGAGACTGGCGGCGTTGAACCAGCCGAAGGTTGGATAACCACCGAAGATCGGTTCCATCTCACCCTGATTATAGATCACATACAGATTCCCTTCGGAATCAACCACACCATCAACATTGGCAAGCTGCTCAGGATCCTCATCACTGTGATCATATGCCGCTGTGGGTTCGACAAGAAGTGTACCTGCGTTGTTCATAACTATGTACCATAGTATCTCGCTATAATAGCCATCAACCCATACAAGGTAGAATTTCTCGTTACCTGGATATGGAAGAAGGACCATATCTGTGCTCACATCCATATTCGGAATATCACTGACAACTATCCATTTCTCTATCTCAAGATCCCCTGTCTTGCCATCAAGCCTCCAGAAACCATACCTGCCTGGATGACCGCTTATGAGAACCTGGCTGACCACAATCAGATCCCCATTGTTGTCGACAGCAAGACCTGGATAGCGGTCCATATACCAGTTGTCCTGCGTAAAGTCATACAAGGGTACAGTAACATTACCTTCAAGATCGTACTGCATGTACATGTATGTCTGATAGGAATCACCGAGTATAAGATGGACTCTGTCTCCATCCACGAGCAGTACTCCAATGATGAATATGTCTGGTATTATCCAGCCGTACTCTTCGATGAAACCCGAACCTTCAGCTGGAGTCCACACCGCATAGTAAACATCAGTACCGATGTTGCGGAGGACATGAAGCCTGCCGAGGGAATCAGGACAGGCCCGGATATGAGGATAGTTCGTGTACTCTGTAAACAGATAAGTAGCAGGAGTTATTTCATCACCATCCTCAAGGCTTCTAATGCAGTAGTAAACAGGATTGTATTCACGCCAGAAAGCAAAAAGACTGTCGGATAGTTGAACCGAAGGACTTAAAACCCCACTGGATGTATCTCTTGAAATCATTGTATCGGGAATAATAGTTGTTCCATCAAGAAGGAACACTTTGTACCCAATTCTTGGATCAAGCTGGTAATCTGACCAGACTAAATGAAAACGACCTTGTTCATCTCTTATTATGTATTGAACCGGTGCGGTGCTGTTCGGCTCCTCAGTGACAACGATAGGATCACTCCAGCCGGGACCGACCGTAACGCCCATAAGCGACCAGAGCAGAAGCAGAATCATGGCTGTTCTCCCGGCAATACACCAGATCTTCCGGCATCGTGCCTGTGCTGGGGCCAGGGGGCGTAGCCAACTGAACATGACCCCAGTTCCCAGCAGTGAAGTAGACCGTCATCTGTTCCGAACACGATCTCCACCTTGCCATCACGATCTATATCAGCAATGGAAAATCCACTGCTTACCTCAACTCCTTCAGGAAGGGTGAAGGGGAAGTCCTGACTAATCAGAGGATCCCCTCTATAATCCAATCCTACAATCAACCCATTCTCACCCCTGAGTGTAGAAGAGATTACATCAGCAATTCCGTCATTATCAAGATCACCAAGCGCAGGAGGACTTATGCCAGAGGTTGAGTATTCATAAGCATCATCGTATGTAATTGGCCAGTTGCCTACTGGGAAGGGATATCCATCTACATTCCACGCAAGACACTGATTCTCAGCAGGAACTATGAAAGCATCCATCCCCGGAACAAGTTCACGCCAATCCGCGAACAGCCCGAATATAACGCCGCCGGAAGCCACCAGGCCCTTCTCACAGAGGATCGAATCAACGCTTAACGGATCCAGCAGTTGTGCGGGTACAGAATCCTCCTTTGCTGATAGCGGATCATAACCCCCCATCGGAAAACCTATCTCAGCATTCCCGCCAAGTATCCCGGCACAAGGGATTACATTCTGACCTCCCTCGTCCCACTCACGTTCAGAGAGAATTGAATCAGCAACCCAATCGTATACAGTGATAGCATGGAAAGGATCATGTCCCGGAGAACCTCCATCAAACCTGCAGTAATAAATGGTTTCACCGTACCCATCATCATTGATGTCACTGCACAAGATTGCTACACAATACGGGGAATCATCAAAGTCAAGAATAAGTGATTTGAGCACACTGAATTCCTGCTCAGATTGATCCCAGGAGTAGAGAATGAGTGTATCATGATTGGCAACTACCATCTCAAGCCCTGGAGTTGAGTCCATATCGGCAACAGCGAACTCCGTCAACAGAGATCCTCCAAGATTGAAAAGATCTTCACCGTTCTCATTGAACAATGCAATATCACCTGAACCGGTTAAAGCCAGTATTTCAGTATGGTCATCTTCATCCAGATCAGCAGCAAGAGGACTGCTACTTGGGAAAAGGTCCACTTCATCATTCCGCCACAGTAAGGTGTTGTCGGAATCGTAAGCTTCCAGGTAAGTATTTGAAAGCACAACTACTTCAAGCTCAGGATCCTCATCAAGATTCACAAGTAAAGGAGGCTGCATGATTACTCCCACAGGCGTGACGGGCCATCCTTCTTCAAAGGGATAGATGTCATAGAGGATTTTAGTGATAGTTCCGGTATTATTACCTCTCCAGCAGTCATCACACAGCTCAGCAGGATCCACTACTGCCTCTACGGTTATCTCACCCGGGGGAGTGAACCACGAAGTACTCCATGTGAAGGTAAAATCCTCATACTCCCCAGGTTGAAGTACACCGCACTGTTGCGATAGTGTATCGAAGTTAAGGTCCTGCGATATAACCAGCCTCACTCTGAATGAGTCTGAAGCGACTGCTCCGCTGTTGCGGACGGTTACCGAAATATCCTCATCAAGACCTGTACGGGTCTCCCTGGGATAATCACCGGGAATAATATCACCGGGGTATACCAGTAGATCACACTTATCGGGGTACCTAACCCGGTCTCCTATATCAAGAGCTGGATCTCCAAGAAGATTGAACTGCCCATTGGACTTGAAGGAAATAATGTTGTGTCTTAATCTTGCTCCGGCTATGGATTCTCCGAGCCTGCTCTGACTGTAACAGTAAACGGACTCCAGAATCCCTTCACCATACTTTATATAACAGGCTACTGGGGAAGAAAGCGATCCCGCGAATACACCGACAACAGGACAATCCGTGTTCTTCAGAACAGCTTCGGCAAGACAGTCGCAAAAAGCCTACGTCCATTCCTTTGAGGGATTCCAGCTCTCATAGTATTGGATGTGTGTTACCTTGTCTTCATCTCCTGTACCAGCAAGCCGCACGATCCTCCTGAGATTGTCGGATTCAGGTGACGATAGAGGTTGCTCATACTCAATGATGTTATCTATCATGGCCTGGAGGGTGTCGGCTCCCTTTACGGACAGTCTGCTGACCATCATGTCAGGGAAGGCATTCACCACACTGCGGGGGTGGTTGAAATAAACGTACCATTCGTCGTTGGCATATCCATCACTTGCAGGTTGTCCCAAATCATCA
>DAOWJX010000172.1 GCA_030640155.1 Candidatus Aegiribacteria sp.
GAAAAGAGACCACCATACCGCTACTGAAAGAAAAACGTATCTCAGAGCAATAGATGCATCAGCAAAACCGAATAAAGATGGTTTTCTGATCATTAGAAGGTTTATTGCCAGAAGGATGCCGCCACCCATGTAGCCGAATGCATATCCTCTCGATGATATAAGATCTCTTCTCTCCGGTGTTGCTACGGAAACAAGCAGTGAATTATAGAAAACATTTGCTCCGGCAAAGCCAATCTGTCCCAGAACAAGGATTCCCAGAACAAGCCAGATATCTCCAGCTCCGGCCATCGAGAGTAAAACAGCAGCAAGCACACCCATTCCAGTCATTATAGCCAGGAATTGTTTTCTTCTTCCTCCGGCATCAGCTGTAGCTCCGAGGATCGGAGCGAGTATTGCAACGAGGAATGCGGCAAGAGCCATCGCATATCCCCAGAGCGAAGTGGCGTTGCTTGTAAGCTGTTTTCCGAGAAATGCCCAATCTACAGTGTTTCCACCACAAATTGTCTCAGCAAAGTACACAGGCAATACCGCGGCAATTATAGTTGTAACGAAAGCGGAATTTCCCCAGTCGTACATGCACCAGGCATTCTCAGGCGATAATCTGAATATTCTTTTCAGAGAAAATCCTCCCTTTCACCGCAAGAACATAAACGGTTGGTGAATTCCTTCAAAGCGCCAGTGTGCGTCCACGCTTGTTCGAGCAAAGGCCATGGAGTATTTTATGGAACTTGCATCAGTCCACTTTTAACAACTTTGATCGAAAGGATTCAGATGACACTTGATCAGTCCGTATCAGAGGTTCTGGATTCGAGAAATAATGTACTGGAGAACATTTCCCGCAGAGAGATGATTAAAAGAGCAGTCGATAACGGAGAAGCTCTTGTAAGCGGTTGTGGTGCTCTTGAAACCTGGACACCTCCGGAGTCTACAGGCAGAAGCCCCAAAGATACGATAATCGTGAAACGCAGTTCAAGTGAAGACACAATTGACTGGACCAGCCCAAATAATATTCCGGTTGATCAGGAAACCTTTGACATGGTTTTCGAGGATGCATTGAAGGCACTGAAGGAAGTTCCCGAAGTATTTGTCACCGACAGGCTTATTGGGGCAGAATCTTCGTATTCCCTGCCGGTCAGGACAATAACAGATAAAGCTCTTATCGCTCTATTCACAGACAATATGTTCCGACCATGGGATGAAACCGTTGCTGAAAATTCGTGCTTCAGAGACAGACCATTTACACTTATAGCCCTTCCATATCACAAGTTGGATCCGGAGAAATACAAGGGCCGCCTGAGGGTAGATCCACGACTTGGCCACACCTCGACCATGATGGTTGGCATGGATATGGACAGACGTATTGGGATTGTATTCGGATCGGCCTACTGTGGCAGTGTAAAAAAGTTGATATTCACCGTAATGAACTATTATCTTCCTGAAGAAGGTATTCTTCCTCTTCATTGCAGCGCGAACGAGGGTCTCGACGGCAGAAGCGCTCTCCTTCTTGGACTCTCAGGAACCGGAAAGACAACACTTTCAGCAGATCCTTCAAGAGCTTTACTCGGAGATGACGAACATGGCTGGAGTGATTCAGGAATAGCGAATTTTGAAAACGGATGCTATGCAAAACTTATTAATCTCAGCAAAAAAAATGAACCCGAGATATTTAATGCCTGCTTCCATATTGATGATTACCTTGAACATGGATCCATTATCGAAAATACCATGATGTATCCTGATGGTCACTTTGATCTGTATGATGACAGACTTACACCAAACTCCAGAGGCTCATATCCGCTTCGCTACCTCTCCAACACAAAGGAATTATCTATGGCCGGGCATCCGGTAACAATTCTTTTTCTCACAGCTGATGCAAACGGTGTAATACCTCCAATTTCAAAGCTCAACAGAGGACAGTCCATGTTCTGGTTCCTTATGGGCTACACCAGTAAGCTTGCTGGAACCGAAACCGGGATAACTGAGCCTGTCAGCACATTCTCTCGCTTCTTCGGCGAACCCTTCATGCCCCGAAATCCGGAGGTTTACGCTTCCATGCTTGGTCAGAGAATGGATGCGCACGGAACAGAAGTATACCTTATCAATACTGGCTGGAGCGGTGGTCCTTATGGAGTTGGTTCAAGGATAGACCTTCCCCTCACTCGGATAATGGTGCATACTGTACTTTCCGGAAAACTCAACGATGTGAGCTTTCATGAAGATCCAGTATTTCGCGTGATGGTTCCGGATACCTGTCCTGGATTGCCTGATGATTCGATGCTTGATCCTGTGAATACCTGGAGCGATCGGGAAGCCTACAGGAACCGTGCAGAGAAGCTGGCTTCAGAATTCAAGGCACATTTCGACAAAGCGTATGGGGACAAGGGTATCTCGGAGGAGATATCGCGCGAATGTCCTGGAGGCATTGCTTAAGTAATGCGTGGATTAATTTAGGCGGACCCTGTCCGGAAATCCTTGAATGGTTTCTGAAGTTGACAGATTACCGTATATTATCTATCAATTAATGCTTGCGCGGAGAGATGTCCGAGCTGGTCGAAGGAGCACGGTTGGAAACCGTGTAGAGCGTGTATTCGTTCTCGAGGGTTCGAATCCCTCTCTCTCCGCCACCCTGGCCGTATGCCGATTTCAGATGTTCTGAGTATCTTTCAGTGAGCTTATTGAGTCTTATTTGCATATGATCTACGGTGTATAAGGTTTTTTCATCAGGGAGGATTATATGTCTGATACGTTTACCGATGAAACTTACAATACTCTTTGCAGAGATGCTGAAAATTACCTTGCAGGTGGATCTCCTGAACAGGCTCGAGAGCTTTTACTTAAGGCTATATCGCTTATCGGAACCAGACCCAGGGCAAGAAGTATTCTTTCCGATACCTGTATGAGTATGGAACTCTGGTCTGAAGCCCGGTCTCAGCTGGAAATACTTATTACACTTGAAGATGGTAATGTAGGTAATAATTTCAGGTTAGCTCAGGTTCTGGAGGAGCTTGGGGAATATCAGCTTGCGTTTGATAATTACAGTGTAGTACTTGAAGATGAACCAGACCATCATGGTGCAGGGGTCGCCTTAAAGCGGATTGTCGCAAGAACAAAAGAATCAGGTGTGAATCTTGCCGACATATTTGCTGCATCCAGTGGCAAAACAGAAACTTCCTCCGATTCTGCACCGGATGAAAAACAGGATAATGAACAACTCAGGGAGGGTATTCAGGTGTTTCCCGACGTTCCAACCGATAGCTTATTTGCTGATTCAGAGGATGAAAAAGAGAACAGTATCGAGAGACTTCTCAAGAATATAGGATTATCCCCCGATGAATCTGAAGAGGAAGAATCAGATGATATCTCAAAATTGCTTGAGAATATAGGGGTTTCAACTTCTGAGACTCTCCAGTCTGTTTTCTCAGAATCCGGTGTAAAGGAGACAGACACATCAGACAGCTTAAAAACAGATAGTACTGAAGACTCAGAATCCGGCGGCCAGGGAGATACAGAGTTAACTGACAAAGAGATTACTGATACGAAAAAGAAACCGACTGGCCCAACTCTGGATGAAATCTTCGGTACAGCGTTAACTCCTTCTGCGGGTGAAGAAGAAATTAAAAAATCAGGTGAAGAAGTAACAGAAACTGTTGAGGGAAAAGCGCCGGAACAGGAAGAAGAGAGTGTACAGGAAGATTCCGATCAGCCAGCTTCAGATACTGAAACTGGAGTCCCGGATACTGCAGAGGAAAGTGAATCACTTCAGGCGATCTTAGACGATGCAGAAACGGAAAAAGCTCCTACCGAAAGTATCGAAGAAGAAACCATTGAGGAAGGCGAATCCGATTCTTCTCGTATTGAAGTTCTGATAGGTAAGGCTCAGGAGGAAGAAACTGCTTTTGAGGAAGAAGAAGCCGAAGAACAGGTTCAGGAAGAGGAAACCGCTCTGAGATTTGATCCCTGGTCCATAGATTCAGGACTGCTTACCGTCCATCTGACGTCCGGATCAGTTAATATTGATCGATGCTTGCTAACTGTATTCGAGGATACTCTTTCTGTTGATATCAATGAAGACGGAACCTGCAATATTGTCGGCTGCGGAACCTTCCTGCTGAACTGTGGTCCTGTGGAACCGCTGATTCTGGAATTGTCAGAGAACATGACAGTTCGGCTCAGTACTCTGATCCTTACTACCGGATCGATAAGTTCTGAACCACTTGATGGTCAAAAGGATAAATCGCTTGCTGTATTGAAGGATCAGGTGGATATGAAAGGTGTATTCAGAACTCCTTCTCCAGTACGTGTTATTCTACTTGGAGGGAATAAGCGGATTTTCAACGTCAGAACTGCATCCATAATCGCTTCAGATCCAGGAATAGTACTATCAAACGAGAATTCCCCGGATGATTACACAGCGATAACTGGGTTTGGGAAACTCTATCTCATCGAGTGAACTCTAGGAGCTTGTTCGATAATGTGCATCGAGCAGAAGAGCCTTGCAGCTGAGATAGAATGTTCGGAGATTTGAGGATAATACTGAAAGTATTCGACGCCAATATGCGAAGATCATAGCCAGCTGTGTGGGTTGTTTTATACCGATGCTTCATTGTCGGACATGCTCCAAGGAGAATGGTACACTTATTCATCTTCGGAATTATTTCAGAATTGCATCCTGTCGGTGGGGATGTAGCTCAGTTGGAAGAGCGCTGCCTTCGCAAGGCAGAGGTCGGCGGTTCGATCCCGCTCATCTCCACCATTTAATGCTGGAAAAACATGAGGAATAGTAAAATAGAGATTGCCTGGCTGAATCAGCCGGGGCGTATATCAATGAAAATGGCATCGGTTTCAGACGGCTTTCAAGCCTCACCTCCATATGCGAGTGTAGTTATTGTCGCAGAATGTGAAAAGGATGATCCCGTCTGTGCCATGACATCTGCCGCTATAGTAAGGGACACATTTGCGGAGGGAGTAGCGTACGGTGTTGAAGATGCGTTGAACAACGCTTTCGACGAAGTTGCAAAGAAGAACTCTGAAAATGGACATGACTCTTGCTCGATTGCTTCTATCGCGGTTCTTGATTGTGAAGTCCGGGTTGTCAGCACAGGGACATGCCATGCATTTATTACGAATGGAGCATTTCAGGGGGAGAGCATTTCAGGAGATTCTTTGAATATTGATGTTCGTCCCCATCGGTTTGTATTGAAATATGGTCAATCTGTAATCCTTGTAACTCACGGACTCAGAAAACTTATTGGTTCCGTTGTTGCTTCCAGGCATATATCCGTCTATAACGATCCACTTGCCAAATGCCTTGAAGAGATGGTCGCGGAAACTCGCATCAGATTCAGAAAGAAAGGCGGTTCAATTGCCGCAGTGAGATTTGGGTCAGATTCAAAGAGGATTACTGAACTCTTGAAAAAGTATGGTATTTTCATAGTGCTGTTCGGAGCTCTGGTGCTTATTGCGCTTTCAATTCTATGTAATAAACGGGAATACATTAATGGAAATTCCGGTACTGAATCACCGGACTCTACAGCTTCCTCAGAGGAGATTGTTATGCCTCTGAACATGTAATGAATAGAAACCCCCACTTCTCTCATTTATCTCCCGGAAGTATATTCTTTCCGCTGGCCGTGCTGGGCGGGGAGCTAGCGGTGCCCTGTACCCGCAATCCGCTATAGCGGGGCTGAGATACTCTGTGCGGCATTGCACAACGAGTCTGTTTCATTGTAAGCGGTGTTGATAATCAGGACTTGAGCAACGCCAGCCCGCGAACTCCGTCAGGACCGGAAGGTAGCAGCGGTAAGCGGAGACTGTCGGGTGACTCAGGCCAACCTGATTTGAGCTGGCTGCATTTTACGGTTCGTGAAGCATGTCCAGCAGATTTGTACGGCCAGCATTCCCCGATTGGAGGTTTGCTTGAGTTATCTGGTTTTTGCGCGAAAGTGGCGTCCTCAATCTTTTGAAGAGGTTCTTTCTCAGGATCATGTGACTGTTACTCTCAGAAATGCAATTGAAACCGGCAGGATTGGACATGCGTACCTGATGACCGGTCCTCGCGGAGTTGGGAAGACCACAACTGCGCGAATACTTGCAAAGGCTCTGAACTGTGAAAACGGACCAACTCCGACTCCGTGCCAGGAATGTGATTCCTGCAGACAGATTGCCGCCGGTACTCACATTGATGTTCTGGAAATTGACGGTGCAAGCAATAGAGGTATTGATCAGATCAGGGATCTCCGCGAGAAAGCCAGATACGCAACAGTATCAGGAAGATACAAAATCTACATCATCGATGAGGTTCACATGCTTACAAATGAGGCTTTCAACGCTCTGTTAAAGATCCTGGAAGAACCTCCTGATTCTGTGGTTTTTATCTTTGCAACTACCCGGCCGAGGAAAGTACCTGACACGATTCTCAGCAGATGCCAGCGATTTGATTTCAAACGGATCTCTGTAACTGATATGTCCGGATATCTTCAAAGGGAAGCCTCTAAAGAGGGAATCAAACTTGATTCCACAGCACTTAGTCTCGTGTGCAGATCCAGCGACGGAAGTATGCGGGATGCTCTTTCATTGATGGATCAGCTTGTAAGTTTTTCAGGCACCGAGATCCGTGGCGAGGAAGTAGTGAAACTTCTTGGTATCGTAGAGATCGACCTTCTTGCAGTTATTACTTCAAATATATTAGCAGGAGAGACAGCGAAAGCTATCGATTCGGTTTCCGCAGCACTTGCAAGAGGTTATGGTGTGGATGAATTGATAGATGCTTTGACTGTTTTCCTTCGTAATTTACTTCTGATTGTTTCCGGTGCTTCAGGAAGTCTGGAAGATGTTCCGGATTCTGAAATTGAACTTCTTAAATCAATAGCGCCGAATATTCCTGATGTGGCTGTTCTCAACATCCTGAGAATTATCAGCGGAGCCGCAATGCAGGTCAAACGAAGTAATCTTCCCAGAGTTGTTCTTGAGACTGCGATAATGACAGCCTCCAAACTATCTTGTGTATTTCCTATAAGCGATCTACCTGCTGTAGCTGTGACAATCGCACGGAATGAAGCTGAGGTTGACCCTGCATCACGTGAAGTGATTACAAAGGACTCGTACGAAGATCCGCAGGAAGATTCGAAGGATACTCAGAACCCGCACCCGCACCCATGCGAAGATCCACACGAAGATAAAGGTAAAGCCAAAGGTCAAGGCGAAGGCGAAGAAGAGGATGCTACTTCAAAAAACAGCATCGATGAAGAGAAGGAAAAGGAGATTTCCCGGAAGATCTTAGGCCTGTTTGATGCCGTTTGATCTGTCCGGAGTATGCAGGAGGATTAATGGATCAGAAACAACTCAGGAAAATGATGGCTCAAGCTCAGAAAATGCAGAACGGCATGCAGAAAATTCAGGAGGAGCTTGAAGATGCCAGAATAGAAGGTTCTGCTGCAGATGGTCTTGTCAAAGCGGTAGTTACCGGACAGGGTGAACTTGTTGAACTCAACATATCGAAGGATGTAGTTGATCCCGATGACATTGAAATGCTGGAGGATCTTGTTCTCGTTGCGGTAAAAAATGCAGTGTCCGAGAGCCAGAAGCTGTCAAAAAGCAAGATGGAGACCCTGGGAATACCTGGAATTGGGGGAATGATGTGAGCTCTGTGCTTTTCGACAGACTAGCCGAGCAACTTCAGAGATTACCCGGTATCGGCAGAAAAACCGCTTTAAGGCTCGCATTCAATCTTGCAGATAACAAGGAGTTTGCGAAGGACCTTTCAGATATTCTGAAACTTACATGGGAAGAAGTTGGAGAGTGTCAGGTCTGCAGAAATATCACGGAGAATGAAGTATGTGATATTTGCTCAAGCACTTCTCGTCATGATTCAATATGCATAGTTCACAATCCCGCTGATATGCGTACAATTGAAGACGTCGGACTTTACAGGGGCAAGTATTTCGTATTACATGGATTCCTTGCTCCGCTTGATGGAATGGGACCTGATGAGCTTGGTATCAGCAAATTGAGGAAAATGATAGAGAATTCTGGAGCTGATGAGATTATTCTAGCGCTGGACTCCACAGCTGACGGAGAAGCAACATCAGCCTATCTTGCCAGAACTCTTGAAAAAACCGGTATTCAGATTACTCGACTTGCCAGAGGTCTTCCACCTGGAGCTTCTGTGGAATTTGCTGATTCTCTTACGCTTATGCAGGCGTTTGAGGGTAGACAGAAGGTTTGACAGTTGCAGTTGAACTGGCCCAATCGGATATCCATTCTCAGAATTCTTCTTAGCCCTTTATTCATGATTCTTCTTATTGATAATAGAGAGGGATCACGAATAGCTGCTCTGGGAGTTTTTACTATTGCCTCTCTTACCGATCTTTACGATGGATACCTCGCAAGGAAATACGGCTGGATAACGAACCTCGGAAAATTCCTGGACCCCCTGGCAGACAAACTGCTGGTAGCTCTTGCGCTTATCGGCCTCAATCAGATTGATCTTGTGCCTGCGTGGGCTCTCTACCTGATAATAGGCCGGGAGCTTCTGGTTACGGGGCTCAGAGCAATAGCAGCGTATGCGGGAGTGCTTATTATGCCATCGCGAATGGGTAAATACAAGACTCTATCTCAAATGTTGTCCATGTTCTGTTATCTGTTGTTCTCAGTTCTATATTACGGATCAAATATGGAGAGAGGAGCGTTTCTTTCCTTTACCGATGCCATATCTTTATTATCTACTAAAAGCCTGTTGCTGTTATCTGCTGACATCCTGATACTCATCGCTGTATTTCTCTCGATAATCTCCGGAGTAGATTATTTCTGGCGAAACAGGTCTATTCTAAGGCGACTGGTGCTGTGAAAATCCTGGCCCGGTATATTGGAACAGCTATTGCGACAGTCTTTGGAGCGGGGTATTTCCCGGTTGCTCCTGGAACTGCAGGAAGTCTGGTATCAGCGTTGCTGTTCTTCTTGATTCCAGCTGGCAATTCTCTCCATTTTCTTATTCTTGTGGTTATTCTTCCAGTTGGATACTGGAGTGGCTCAATCGGCCAGAGATTATGGGGTGACGATCCCTCGCGGGTGGTGATTGATGAATTTGCCGGATGCTGGATTGCATGTCTTGCGGTTCCCGGTTCATGGGGTATTACCGGAATTGCAGTTGCATTTATTCTGTTTCGAGTATTCGATATTCTGAAGCCATGGCCGGTATCAGTATTTGACAGAATGAAATCTCCGGCTGGAATACTGCTGGATGATGTTGCTGCCGGCGTAATATCAGCAATTATCATCTTTATTGGAAGTCAATTCTATGGAATTATCTGACAGAATTCTGGTGGGAAAGATTGGTGCGATTCTGCAGCAAAATGGACAAACTCTTTCAGTTGCTGAATCCTGCACCGGAGGACTCGTAGGAATGTTGCTTACTTCCGAACCCGGTTCATCAAAGTGGTTCGCGGGCGGAGTCATCGCTTACGCTGACAGGATAAAAACAGATCTGCTCGGTGTGCCGTCAGAAATGATTCAGAAGTTTGGCGCTGTAAGCAATGAAGTGGTCGCTGCCATGGCCGGCAGCATACGAAATCTTACCGGAACTGACTACTCACTTTCCATATCCGGAATCGCGGGTCCGACAGGCCAAACGCGCGAAAAACCTGTGGGGACTGTCTGCATGGCAGTCGATAGTAATGGATCCTGTACAACCGTGATGAAACATTTCTCCAATTCCCATTCACATTCAAGAGAAGTGGTTAGAAAGGCATCGGCAAGCTATCTTCTTACAATGTTGCATTCGAAATTACGAGAAGATGGGAAATGAGGATATTCGTAGCGCTTGAGCTGCCCGAACATATCATCAAGGAAATTCAAGGCTGGCAGGAACAATTAATGTCTCTTCATCCTTCACTCAAATGGGTCAAACCTGAGCATATGCACTTGACTCTCAGATTCTTTGGAGACATAAAAAGAAAAAGAATGCTCGAAGTTGAGAGACTGCTATCTTCCAGACGAACGAGTCCACTGGAATTCACACTTGATAAACTTGGAACGTTCTGCGGAAAGGATCAACTTCCATTCGTATACTGGCTTGGAGGAACTTTTCCATCCGCTATTTCGCATATTGCGGAAGAACTTGGAAAAATCCCGGATGATCGAGGCAGGATAAACATCAAGAAATATCTTCCACACATAACGATTGCCAGACGTAGAATGTCATCCACATCGCCGCGATTACCAGAACCACCGGTATTACAGGGTAGATTCCATGAAGCAGTTATATTTAACAGCAGACTGACTCCGGCTGGACCGGAGTACAGCAGACTGAAAAGTTTCGAATTTCATTCAAGCAGAAAGGTGATTCAATGACTGAAAAACGTAAATCTGCCGAGAAGGAGAAAGCTCTAAAAGCGGCTTTTCTCCAGATCCAGAAACAATTTGGGCAGGGTGCGGTCATGCGCCTGGGCGAACGCGCTCACATGAAAGTGGATATAATCTCAACAGGTTCAATTGCTCTTGATGCTGCGTTGGGAATAGGAGGTATACCCAGGGGAAGGGTTACAGAAATATATGGAGCTGAAGCTTCAGGTAAGACAACTCTTGCCCTTCATATCATTGCCAGTGCTCAGAAGAATGGCGGTGAGGTTGCATTTATCGATGCCGAACATGCTCTTGACCCCATATATGCTAAAAGGCTGGGTGTTATAATAGATGATCTTCTGGTCTCTCAGCCCTCAAACGGTGAGCAGGCACTGGAAATAACTGAAATGCTTGTCAGAAGTAACGCGGTTGACGTTATAGTGATTGATTCTGTCGCGGCGCTTGTGCCCAGAGCTGAAATCGAAGGGGAGATGGGCGATAGTCATGTAGGCCTTCAGGCCCGGCTGATGTCACAGGCTCTCCGAAAACTGACCGGTGCGGTATCTCACTCGAATTGTGCTGTGGTGTTCATAAACCAGATCCGGATGAAGATTGGAGTTATGTTCGGGAATCCTGAAACTACAACCGGCGGCAGGGCACTGAAATTCTACAGCAGTGTACGTCTGGATGTAAGAAGAATTGCATCTCTGAAGCAGGGTGACGAAGTTATAGGGAGCCGCACAAGAATAAAAGTTGTTAAGAATAAACTGGCTCCTCCTTTCCGAAATATCGAATGCGATATTCTCCACGGTTTCGGAATATCCAGACATGGTGAACTCATAGATCTGGGAATGGATATCGGTCTGATAACGCGCAGAGGAACATGGTATTCAATGGAGGACATCCAACTCGGACAGGGGCGCGAGAACAGCAGGACCTTCCTTCAGGAAAACCCTGATATTGCCGATTCCCTTGAAATGAAGATCAGGAAGAAACTTGAAATACCCGGACAGGCAGATGCACAGGAGGAACCCGGAGAGAAGAAGGAGTAGAGGCTGGCTTTCATAGAGGAAATCAGACAGATCAGGAAGGGTTGGTTCCTTGTAATAGCAGGCGGAAGATCATGGTTGCTTCCGCAGGATCAGATCGTACGGCTTGGACTTGAATCCGATGTAAAAATCGATGCTGCCGTTGTTGAAGAAATTGCTATTCGTAAACAGGCACCATCAGCAAGAAAAGACACCGAGAGATACCTGGCGAAATCCGAGCATACAGTCAGCCAGCTCAGGAAATTTCTTCTTGATAAAAAATATCTTGAGCAAGTCATTGAGGATACCCTGGAGTGGGCAGAGCTAAGTAATCTTGTGGACGATGAAAGATTCGCATCCATCTTTCTGCGAAGCCATTCCGATAACTCTCCAATGGGAACTTACCGGATTCGTGCTGAACTCCGGCGGAGGGGTATTAAAGAAGGGATCATCGAAAGCGTTCTTGAAGAACATGATGACAGTAAGTTGTCTGAGATTCTGATCAGAACTGTGAAAAACAGATATGCCCACCTTGACCACGATAAGGCATATCGAAGAGCTGCTGGTTACCTGAGGCGCAGAGGATTCAACTCAGATCTTATCATGATGGTATTGAAGAGTGTGTTTAATGATCAGGAAAGAACCTGAAATGAGGAACCGGTGGTTCCTCTTCTTCTGGACAGAACTCGGTAGAAGGATGCTTGAGCCTGATTCCGCTTCTGAGATTCCCCGGTATCTTCCGCCGGTCATGGCAGGAGTTCTTTCGTCATCTCCCCCTGAAGTTATAAGTTCTGTTTTACAGCTTGAGACGCGGCTTGATTCAAGAAAGGCAAGGTATATCTACAGGTATTCCTGGGAGATACTTCGGGAACACGGATTCAGTCGCCCTCTCCGATTGCAGCCCTGGCAGGGCATATCACTGTTTCTGCCATTTTATAAGGACAACATCGCTGTAATCCCGCAATCGTTTTCAGAAAGAGTACCCCCTTCGAAAAGAGCTCTGTCACTGGTTGGCAGATCCGCAGCAGCTCTGCTGGAGGGATATGAACTGTGGGTGGTGCCGGCTGTCTGGAATGATGAAATCACATCTATCTTCAGGGATGGCGGAGTGAAGGCATGCTCTCTGGACAGACTTGACGGTATATGTGAACACGGATTTTCATGAGAATCTCGATTATCTGCCTGATTGTTGTCGTGTTTGTGCTATCCGGGGATCATTTGAATCAGTCCTGCGAATTCAGTAATCCTGTTGAAGTGAATGATGAAAATCAGATCGAAAATCCTCTCAGTGATGTTTTTTTTATTCAATACAGGGCTGTGTTCAGAGATCTCCTGGGCAGGAAATGTGTATTTTCTCCCAGCTGTTCACAATACGGCCAGGAATCTATGCAGACATACGGGTTTGTCGTAGGATTGATGATGGCCCTGGAAAGGTGGACCAGATGTCATCCGGCATCCCCTGGATATGGGGATTATCCGAAAGCAGGAATGTACACTGTAGCAGATCCGGTAGATCATAGAGAGGAAAGTATATGCTGGGGACAATTCTTGCTTCCATTCTGACAGTATTTCCAAATTCATCTCCTGATTCAGGCTTTGCTGATTATCTGTACTCAAGCGGAGAATATGAACTGGCTGCCGGAGAGTATCTCAGAATTATCTACGCTAATAATGCTGACACTCTCGCCTGCCCTCTGGTTTCACTCCGGCTGGCCGGATGCCTGCGGGAACTTGGTCGTCATGATGACGCATTGTTTCTCTATACTTATCTTGGTGCAAATCTGCCTGATCGGGATATGCAGGCGGGCGCTCTCATGGGAGCAGGAGCCGTACTGGAGGAAATCGGCGAATTCACTTCAGCAAGGCTTGCATATGTCGATGCCGTTCGTACTGCGGTCGATACTGGAATTAAGAACAGAGCAGACATCATGGCAGGGCTTATGTACGCAAGAATGGGAAGATGGGACAGTTCGGCGGAAGAGCTTTCAAGAATATCATCTTCCGGAGGGCCGTTTGCTTCAGGAGCGGAACGGCTTGCCGGGGTTGTCTCCAGAGGTTCTTCTATGCCCGCACGAAGTCCTTTCTGGTGCGGATTGTCCAGCGCGGTATTACCAGGGTCCGGACAGATGATATGCGGACATTTCACGGATGGAGTAATCGCGCTTGGAGTCAATGGATTAATGGCCTACCTGTTCTACGAATCACTGCGGGAAGAGAATACAACCACATCTGTCCTTCTCGGATGGCTGAGCCTTTCTTTCTACGGCGGGAATATCTACGGTGGCTCAAAAGCAGCCAGAACCTATAACTCGGCTCGGAGACGTGAGCTGCTTGAAGAAATAACCGGGATTATAGAGAACGAGTACATCTTCTGACCTTGACTTTTTCAATTGTGTGAGCATAACGTAGCATACATGATCATATACATCGCTGCAGTAGTGTGTTTGTGATGAACCACGTCCCCATTTCGACAATCAATCCGCTGATAACACATGCCGAATTTTCAATATTCTCTTATCAAACAGAACTTCAGCACTTGACATCCTCCTGAATGGATATTACAGATATTAATAAAACCATGAATAATTGATGATCAAGCAGTTATTGTAGGAGTTATGAGAACACTGTCAGTGATATCTGTACTGTTTATTGTACTGGGGGGGCATACGCTGACATAACATTCGAACCCACATGCAACCCTGGTGATGTACTGATCGATACTGTAGAAGTTGAGGGAACAACTTATCATACAATTTCAATTGATGGTTTTCCACTGCCGATGACCGGTATTCAGGCGGCAGGTCTTCCTTCAGTTCCTTTTACGGCTTCCATATTTCTGCTTCCGCCTGACATGGGTATCGATACGATTCTTATCATTTCCGCAAGCTGGGATACTCTTCCCGGCAGGTATTACCTTTATCCTGCTCAGTCAGGTTCCATGGAGGACACCACTTTCGCGACACCTGATCCTGAAGTTTACAACTCAATCGAGCCTTTTCCATCACAACCCGTGAGTATATCCGGTCAGGGCTCCGCAATGGGATATTCAGTAGCGTCACTGTCGGGAACACCGGTAAGATACATTCCGGCTGACAGCATACTGATTATTCTGACATCGGTTACTCTGAACATTCAGACAGGAATGTCCCAGTTTGAACGCATTGTTTCGCTTCGGGAGACCGAATGGAGCGCTTCCATAAGGTATCGGGGGATCATCGGGCTCATCGCGAACCCACTGGAAATAAGTTATTACCAGCAGCCCGCGCCGATCAGCAATGAAGGCAGAACATCACCGCTGAATATTCTTGATTCTCCTTCAGTTGAAGGTGACGGCGCTGACATGGTGATAATAACATCAGGCCCGAATGGTTCAGGACCTGATCTAACCTCAGCCTTTCAGGAGCTGGCTGATTACAGGACTGCGCAGGGAATCATCACGGTTGTTCGCACGGTACACTGGATAGAGAATCTTTACAGCGGCTGCGATACACCTGAGAAGATCAGGAACTTCATTCGTGACGCCCATGAAAAATGGGGAGTACAGGCAGTGCTGCTTGGCGGAGATGACTGGATCGTTCCGGTGAGAGAATGTTGGGGCGGGCAATTTTTGGACACGGGTTATTTTCCCTCGGATGATTACTATTCGGATATAGATGGAGACTGGAAGATTTACAATGGAGATTATTGGACAGCTCCAACTGATGATTACTATGTAGATCTCATACTCGGCCGATGGCCTGTTGATAACGCTGGGCATGTTGATCTTCTTCTTTCAAAGCTCAGGCTCTACGAATGGCCTGATATATTTCCGCATGATTTCGCCAGAAAAATGCTCTTCATTGGCGGATCTTCTGTAGGAACTAATGGCAAGGGTGCTGTCTGTGAGGAATATCTCAAGGAACAGCTGGAAAATGCCGGAATTTCCGGTCCCGGTGGTGACAATCTGGATGAGATAACGGAGCTGTATTACCCTCAGTCCGGCACACCTAATCCATCCTGGCCACTTCTTCCAGATAATTATTCTTTTTACTCAGCTGAAAAACTCAGCAGGAATTCAGCGCTTGACGAGCTTGATCAGGGATACAATCTGATTATTCATATGGATCATGCCAGAACGGATAGAATAGGAGCCGCTTCGACGGATTCTCCTCAACAATTCATCCATGATTTCGATTTTGAGATATTCGCCAATTCTGCTGAACCTTCGATTCTATGGACAGCAAGCTGCTGGCCTGGACATTTCGAGGGAGCTGACTGCTATGCCGAAGCAGGACTTCTGACATCAGGTGAAACCGGTCTGGTAGCGGTAATCGCAAACGCAAGATTTGGAAAATGGCTTGACTGGATGATCTATTATCCCTTCATCGATGCTTTATACCCGTTCGGGTGGATAGATTATCCGCCTGAGCCTGTAGATAGAACCGTATCCTATATAGGCGAAGCGTACAGATATTCGATGAATTACGAGAATGATTCATATTCTCGTCCTAACGATCATAAAAGCTCCCAGAACCTCTTCGGCGATCCCGCCATGTTCGTCTGGCGCAATGATCCAAACAGACTTGATGTGAACGCGATCCCGGCAACCATCATTGCCGGAGTATCAACAGACATCACGGTAACAGTAACTGATTCAGATAATTTGAACCGGCCTGTTGCAGCTGAAGTCTGCCTTTACAAGGACGGGGATCTATATGCGACAGGTTATTCGGATGACATTTCCGGAACAGTCGTATTCAGTGACATAGCTGTGGCTCATTCCGGGCAGATTACGGTTACAGCGGTTAAGAGGCGCGATGATAACAGCCTTGAACCGGGAGTATTCAATTTCATACCCGGAGAAGATCAGATCACGGTATCGGACACACCTGATGCTCTGATTAATCTGGAGGATTTCACTCTTGATGATGATAACACCGGACTGTCGCAGGGTAACGGAGATGGAATAGCCAATCCCGGAGAGACCATCGAGATTGATCTTGATATCAGGAACCTCGGAATGGCAGATGCCACGAACACCAGAGCGCAACTCACGCTGATTTCAGGTGATGTTCTGATAGAGGATGATTTTGTGGGCATCGGTACTGTTCCCGGAGGCGGCAGCATGGAAGTACAGGATGCCTTCCGGATAGAAGTCTTTGATAATGCTGATGAGAATGATCCGGTGCTGATGGAGATAGAGTTTATCTATGATCAGGGCTCATGGGAATCACCCTGCAACCTCAGCATTAGCTCGGACGAAATTGAGCTTCCTCTTCACAGTATTGATGTTTCCTTTGCAGGTGGTGTAACCGTGATAGATGTCAGTAATATTCTCGCGGTCAACACCGGTACGGGAGCCGCGGAAGACATAGAGATACGTCTGGATAATTTCAGCCCGGTTGCCGGATTTACTGATGACGTCTCAATTGCTGGAGACATCGCGCCGGGAACTTCAGCTGAAGCGCCTTCATTACATGTAGAATGTACAAACCCTCCACGTGAATGGCAGGACGAGGCAAACCATTATCCAGGTTGCACATTTGATATAGTCATAACAGACAGGTGGGACAGAGAGTTCAGGGAGATGCTGACAGTATTGGATTACGAAGAATCTACTGAAGATCCTGTTTCACCCTCAGCAGGCACTTTCGAAGCGGTTGAAGCCGGTCAGGACTATATCAATGTGGAGTGGAACTATGATTCCGGTTTCAACGGAGGTTTCTATCTGTACTTCAAGGAGAGCGGAACAGGTACATGGGATAGATCGAATCTCCTTCCTATTCCTGTTGAGCAGTATTCGTATTCAGGGCTGGAATCTTCTACCCGGTATGATCTTGCTGTAACGGCAGTCGATGAGTTCGGGCAGGAAAGCTCGCTTTGCCTGATGGAGAACGTGGCTTCCACGGTCTGCACGATGCTTGATGGCTGGCCTGTGCAGCTTGAGGGCGGTACTGGCAGCGGTCCTCTTGTGACAGACATAATCGGTGATGTCAGTCCGGAGATAATTGCTGTAACGGATTTTGGGAACGCGTACATTCTTTCCGGCAATGGTCAGCCGGCGGCTGATCTGCCTTCCACAACATACAGGTATACAGGTTGTGCGGTCGGGAATATGGACACGGACAGTCAGCTTGAGATCGTTGTTGCCTGCCAGGTTGATATAACCGCTGGAATAGCAGGTATTGTTATCTATGATCTGAACGAGTCGACCGGCAACTGGGAAGCAGAGCTTGTATGCCAGACAGGTGAGAATGAAGAGTGTCATGAGATTTTCGGAACACCGGTGCTTGTTGACGCAGGTCCGTCAATTCCCCTTAATATCGCTCTTCGGACGAGAAGTGGTGAGATGTCCGGCAATTATTCAAAGGTTCATGTCTGGCGGTGGGATTCACTAATTCAGGAGTGGGTTGAGTACAGTCCGGCCTTTCCGGTAACAATAACCGGGGGGGAATCGTTCACTGCTCCACCTGTATCTTCCGACTGGGATGATGATGGTAATATTGAACTGCTTGTTGCGTCTGACAATCGAGATGGAGAACCCTGTATTTTCAGTATAGACATTAACCAGGCCGCGACAAC